>NZ_JBHYTK010000100.1:0-30070 GCF_042749255.1 Streptomyces sp. NPDC059524
CGCATCTGCGTGGTGCATGAGCAGATGCGACTGCGGCTTTTCGTGGGTTGCTCGCGCAGTTCCCCGCGCCCCTGGCGGCGCTTATCCGAACGCCAGCCAGATGACCCCGTAGCTCGCGGCAGCGACGAGCGCCGCGGCCGGCATCGTGATGAACCAGCCCAGGATGATGTTCTTGGCGACGCCCCAGCGGACGGCGTTGACGCGCTTGGTGGCGCCCACACCCATGATCGCCGAGGTGATGACGTGCGTCGTCGAGATCGGCGCGTGGAACAGGAACGCCGAGCCGAACATGATCGAGGCGCCGGTCGTCTCCGCGGCGAAGCCCTGCGGCGGGTCCAGCTCGATGATCTTGCGCCCCAGGGTCCGCATGATCCGCCACCCACCGGCGTACGTGCCGGCGGACAGCATCACGGCGCACACGATCTTGACCCAGACGGGGATCGGGTCGTCGAAGGACTCGTGGCCGCCGATGACGAGGGCCATCACGACGATGCCCATCGTCTTCTGGGCGTCCTGCAGACCGTGGCCGAGCGCCATGCCCGCGGCCGAGACGGTCTGCGCGATACGGAAGCCGCGCTTGGCCTTGTGCGGGTTGGAACGCCGGAAGAGCCACATGATGAGGGTCATCACGAGGTAACCGACGACGAGGCCGATCACCGGCGAGGTGAACATCGGGATGACGATCTTCTCCCACACCCCGGTCCAGTAGACGGTGGTCCCGCCCGCGAGGGCGGCACCCACCATTCCGCCGAACAGGGCGTGCGAGGAGGAGGACGGCAGTCCGAAGTACCAGGTGATCAGGTTCCAGATGATCGCGCCGACGAGGGCGGCGAACAGGATGCCCATGCCCTTGTCGCCGACGGGCGTCGCGATGATGCCCTCACTGACCGTCTTGGCGACACCGCTGCCGAGGAAGGCACCGGCGAGGTTCATCACCGCGGCCATGGCGAGCGCCGCGCGGGGCGTGAGCGCACGCGTGGAGACGGACGTGGCGATCGCGTTCGCCGAGTCGTGGAAGCCGTTCGTGTACGTGAATCCGAGCGCGACGCCGATGGTCACGATCAGGGAGAAGGTGTCCATGAGCCGGCCTCAGGACTCCTTCACGGCGATGGTCTCCACCGTGTTGGCCACGTGCTCGAAGGCGTCGGCCGCCTCTTCCAGCACATCGACGATCTGCTTCAGCTTCAGCACCTCGATGGCGTCGTACTTGCCGTTGAAGAGGTGGGCCAGCAGCTTGCGGTGGATCTGGTCGGCCTGGTTCTCGAGGCGGTTGACCTCGATCCAGTACTCGGTGAGGTTGTCCATCGTGCGCAGGTTCGGCATGGCCTCGGCGGTCAGCTCGGCCGCCCGGGCCAGGACCTCGATCTGCTGCTCGACGCCCTTGGGGAGTTCCTCGACCTGGTAGAGGACGACCAGGTCGACGGCCTCCTCCATGAAGTCCATGATGTCGTCGAGGGACGACGCGAGGGAGTAGATGTCCTCGCGGTCGAAGGGCGTGATGAACGAGGAGTTGAGCTGGTGGAAGATCGCGTGGGTGGCGTCGTCACCGGCGTGTTCGGCTGCCCGCATCCGCTCCGCGATCTCGGCCCGGGCGGAGGAATCCGCCCCGAGCAGTTCCATCAGGAGCTTCGAGCCCGTGACGATGTTGTCCGCGGACGCGGCGAACATGTCGTAGAAGCTCGTCTCCCTGGGGGTCAGACGAAAGCGCACAAGGGGTCCTCGGGGTGCTCTGGATTCGGTCAGGCTGATGCTAGGCGCATCATCCGGCCACGGCTAACCGGCGTTACCCCAGTGTCGCCCATCAGGCACAGTGATCGGCACGGGGCCCGGGCAAGCCGCCACAGGCCCGGAAAATCCGGTACCGTATACCCACCAGGGGTATACGGACGACAGCATGACACGGGAGGTCGGACACGGTGACGACGGAGACCACGGACATGACGAACACGTCACACGCCGAGCAGCCGGTCGAGCCCGCGGGCGAGATCGTGACCGACCACGACCGCGGCATCCACGGGTACCACCACCAGAAGGCCGAGCACCTCAAGCGCCTGCGCCGCATCGAGGGCCAGATCCGGGGCCTGCAGCGGATGGTCGACGAGGACGTCTACTGCATCGACATACTCACCCAGGTCTCGGCCTCCACGAAGGCCCTGCAGTCGTTCGCCCTGCAGCTCCTGGAGGAGCACCTGCGCCACTGCGTCGCCGACGCGGCGGTCAAGGGCGGCGACGAGATCGACTCGAAGGTCGAGGAGGCCACGAAGGCGATCGCACGGCTGCTGCGCACCTGAGAAGGCCCCGGGCCCCGGGACGTGTCCGCGGGCCCGGGGTGATCAGCGGCCGCTGCGCCGCTCGGAGTCGTCGCGCCGCGCCTCGGCGACCCGCAGCACCTCGTCGATCCGGTCCGCGCTGAGCCGCTCCTCCACGGCGGACGCCGCGATGATCAGCTCACCGCACAGCTCGATCTCGGCGAGGGCGACGTGGTCCTGCACCGCCGTACCGGCCGGGAGCGCCACGATCATCACCTCTTCCCTGTCGCCGAAAACCGCCCGGCCGTCGCCGGACAGCTCCCAGGGTAGGGACCGGGCGGGTCCCCGGGCATGGCACGGAAGAACCATTTCCGCCACCCCGCCGGGCCACGGCGGCCCCCGGGCCGTGCCCGCTTCCCGCGGTCCTACTTCTCCGCGACCTCGCCCGAGAAGATGTCCCCCCGCGCCGGCAGCCGCACGCTCGTCTTCGTACCGAAGTCGTGGAGCAGGGTCGTCGAGGACACCACCGCGTTCTTGCGGCCGCGGCCACCGTGCCGTTCCCCGTCGAAGGTGAAGCGGTGCCTGACCTTGCGGATCAGCCCGCCCTCGTCGAGGTAGACCTCGAAGGTCACCGGCTCCTTGCTGAACCCTTTCGCCGCGGCGGCGAGCGTCGCCCTCGTCCCCGCGGACGCGGCCGCGGCGGCCGCCGCGAGGTCGACCCGCCCCCGGTAGTGCCGAGTCGGCACCCCCGCCACGTCGATGTCGCCCACGTACGTCACGTCCCGCGCCCCGCGCAGCAGCTCCGCGGCGGCCAGCGGGTCGGTGGCGCCTCCCGTGACCAGGTTCCCGTCGTCCAGCGAGGCCGTGTCGACGCGCACCCACTTGTCGGCGGGCACGCCCGCGCCCCGGTTCTTCATGTAGAGGGCGCCGGGGGCGAGGAGCTCGGTGATCGGCCGGTGCTCCTCGGCGCCGGCCGCGTCCTGCGGCAGCCGCACCTTGAGCCGGCCCTTGCCCGCCCGGTAGTCGTAGACGCCGGCGCCGCGGATGGTGACCCGGGTCCCGCCGCTGGCCATCTCCATCGAGGTCGTCGCCTCGGAGCTGCCCTCGCGCACCAGCCGGTCGGCGGCGCGGTGCACGGCCTGGGTCGGATCCGCGTTCCGGTCCCCCGCCTCGGCTCCGCCGCCGCAGCCGGCGACCCCCGTCACGATCCCGGCCACGGCCACGGCCGCCGCCGCGCCCCTCACCCGGCGCCCGTGCTGCTGCACCACCATCGCTTGCCTACCCCCAAGCCTGTCCGTGCGTGTGCGGGCCGCTGTCGACCGGTTAACGACGGGTAGGGACGGCCGTCACGCGAACGGGGGGTTTACATGCGCCCGCTACCGTGGCCGTGTGGCGCACGAGGAGACACAAGAGAAGAACGGACACACGGCGACGGTCGTGGAGCAGGGTCGTTTCTGCCTGGCCCGCTGCACCTGCGGCTGGCGCGGCCCCGCCCGCAGGGCCCGCAGCAGGGCCCGTACGGACGCGGAGGAGCACACCGAGGCGCACACCGGGGAGGACGCCGGAGGACATCCCGGGGAACACGGGGAACCCTGACGGAACCCGCCGCCTCCGCTTCTCGTCTCCTGTGAGGAACAAGGGGGTCGGTATGGAACGGCGCGGATTCATCGCGGCATCGGCGGCAGCGCTCGCGACGGGGATCACCGCCGCCTGCACCTCGGGCGGCGGCGGCACGGCCTCCCGCACCGGCACGTCCACCACACCCGTCCGCTCGCGCAACGCGAGCGCGGACGCCTCCACGAAGGCCGCCGCGGACCTCGCGGGCCTGGCCCGGGACCTCGACGGCGGACTGGTGCGGCCGGGACAGGCGCAGTGGGCGGCGGCCCGGCAGCTCTACAACACGCGCTACGACTCCCTGAAGCCGACGGCGGTCGCGTACGTCGCCGGCGCCGACGATATCCGTACGGTCCTGGCGTACGCGCGCTCCCGCAAGGTGCCGCTCGCGATACGCAACGGCGGGCACTCGTACGCCGGTTGGTCCTCCGGCGACGGGCGGATCGTGCTCGACGTGTCGCGGATGGCCTCGGTGCGGTCCTCGGGGAACAGCGCGGTGATCGGCGGGGGCGCCAAACTCATCGACGTGTACCGGGCGTTGGCCGCGAAGGGCGTCACGATCCCGGCGGGCTCCTGCCCCACGGTCGGCATATCCGGCCTGACGCTCGGCGGCGGCCACGGCGTCGTCTCCCGCGCGTACGGCCTCACCTGCGACAGTCTCACCGGCGCGACCCTGATCACGGCCGACGGCAAGCAGCTGACCGCCGACGCGACGACGAACAAGGACCTGTTCTGGGCGCTGCGCGGCGCGGGCAACGGCCAGTTCGGCGTCGTCACCGAGCTCCGCTACAGGACGCATCCGGCGCCGCGGGCCGTCTCCGCGTTCATGACCTGGCCGTGGGCCAAGGCCGCCACCGTGCTCAAGGCCTGGCAGCGCTGGGGCCCGGACCAGCCGGACGAGATCTGGTCCTCGCTGCACATCGCGGGCGCGGCCGGGGGCGGCCCGACCATCTCCGTCGCCGCGTTCTCCCTCGGCTCGTACACGGAGCTGCAGAACGCGGTCGACCGGCTCGCCGACGGCCCCGGCGGCCCGGGCCCCGCGACCTCCGTCTCGCTCAAGCGGCGCTCCTACGAGGAGTCGATGGAGGTGTACGCGGGTTGCTCCTCGTTCGGCTCGGACGAGCTGTGCCATCTGCCGGGTACGACACCGGGCCGTTCCCCGCGGGGCGCGCTGCAGCGCGAGACGTACGCGGCGCACTCGGACTTCTTCGACCGCTCGCTGTCCGACGCGGGGGTGCGCACGCTGCTGCGGCAGCTGGAGCGGGTCGCGGAGGGCGCGGGCTCGGTGGCGCTCACGGCGCTGGGCGGCGCGGTGAACCGGGTGGATCCGACGGCGACGGCGTTCGTGCACCGCCGCTCGCGGATGCTCGCGCAGTACATCGTGTCGTGGCGTCCGGGCACCTCCGGAACGGCGGCCCGGGGCTGGCTGAAAAAGACCCATGACGTGATGCGCCCGTACGCGTCGGGGGCGGCCTACCAGAACTACACGGACCCGACGCTGACGAACTGGCGGCAGGCGTACTACGGGCCGGCCGCCGCCCGGCTGTCGACGGTCAAGCGCCGCTACGACCCGACGGGCTTCTTCTCTTTCCCACAGTCGCTGTAGGTTCCCGCGGTCGCCGCGCCTTCCCGCGGTCGCCGTGGCGCGGCCGGGGCTAGGCCGCCAGGTCCCGCTCCGTCGCGGGGTCCCGGGACTCGGGGAGCTCGACCGCTCCGGGCTCCGGCGTCGCGGGCCTCGGCGCCCACACGAGCCGGCCGAGCCGCCCGGTCCGCCCGATGGCCCGCGCGAGCGGGGTCAGCACGGCGGAGGCGAGCGGGGAGAGCAGCAGGGCGACGGCGGTGCCGAGCGCGAAGCCGCCGATGACGTCGGTCGGGTAGTGCACGCCCATGAAGACGCGGCAGAAGCCTTCGAGGACGGCGAGGCCGATGCCGACGAGGCCGAGCTTGCGGTTCGCGACGAAGAGGGCGGCACCCATGGCCATCGCGAGGGTGGCGTGGTCGCTGACGAACGAGAAGTCGTTCTTCCCGTTGATGAGGACGGTCAGCCCGTCGTGGTCCTTGAAGGGGCGCGGGCGCTCGACGAAGCCGCGGATCGGCACGTTCACGAGGACGGCGACGGCGGCGGCGAGCGGGGCCCAGACCACGGCGGCCACGGACGAGGCGGCGTCGTCGAGCGTGCCGCGCTTCCGCGCGCCCCACCAGGCCCACAGGACGACGAGGACGAGGCCGAGCAGGATGCCGTACTCGCCGACGAACTCCATGAGCTTGTCGGCCCAGCCGGGCGTCGAGTCGGTCAGTCCGTTGATGTCGTAGAGCAGCGTGACGTCAGGGTTCGACCCGGAACTCTCGATCGCCTCGAGTCCAGCCATAGTTCTGCGGCCCCTTCGTCTTCAGCCACCCCCGTGGTCGTTGTCTTCGGTCGAGCAGTTGTGATGCGGTCCCGCCATTGTGCGGCGGTTCTGCAAGAGGAACGCACGCCCCCGCTCTTTACGTTCCGCACTCCACCGAATGATCACGCAGACGTTATCGAAGAGAGACAGAAAACCGCAGCTCAGGGCCAGGCCTTTACGGAGAGTTCCGGCCGTGTCCGGCGGGAGGTCACACCTCGGGCGAAGCGGTCGGCAGTGCCCTCGCCCCGTCCTCGGTGACGCGGGTCGCACCGAAGTAGTCCGGGGTGTCGACCGGGTCGAAGCGGATCACGGCGCCCGGGCGCGGCGCGTCGATCATGTAGCCGCCGCCGACGTAGATGCCGACGTGCCGGATCGCCCGGCTGTTGCCGAGGTCGTCGGAGAAGAACACGAGGTCGCCCGGGAGCAGTTCGCTGCGCTTGGGGTGCGGCCCCGCGTTGTACTGGTCGTTGGCGACGCGCGGCAGCCGCACGCCCACGGTCTCGTACGCGGCCTTGGTCAGCCCGGAGCAGTCGAAGCGGCCGCCCTGGTCGGCCGTGCCGTTCCCGCCCCACAGATAAGGGGTGCCGAGCTTCTTCTGCGCGTAGGCGATGGCGGTGGCGGCCTGCCGGGACGGATCCACCCGGCCGACGGGCCGCGCGAAGCTCTTCTGCAGCGTCGTGATGGTCTTCACGTAGTTCTGCGTCTCGCGGTAGGGCGGCACGCCCTTGTACTTGATCACCGCGTAGGCGCCCGCGTTGTAGGAGGCGAGCATGTTCTTCGTCGCGTCGCCCGGCACGTCCTTCACGTAGGAGGCGAGCTTGCAGTCGTACGAGGCCGCCGAGGGGATCGCGTCGTTCGGGTCCCAGATGTCCTTGTCGCCGTCGCCGTCGCCGTCGACGCCGTGCGCGGCCCAGGTGCCCAGGATGAACTGCGCGATCCCGTACGCCTTCGCGGGGCTCTTCGCCTTCGGGTTGAAGCCGCTCTCCTGGTAGAGCTGCGCGGCGAGCAGCGCCGGGTTGATCGCCGGGCAGAGGTTGCCCCACTTCTGCACCAGCGGCTGGTAGGCGGTCGGCACGGAGCCCTTGGCGAGTCCGACGGCGCCCTGCCCCACCCCGTTCACGAGGCTGCCCGCGGCCATGTACGTGCCGACCACGAGCAGGGTCACGAACGCGGTGCCCCCGGCGGCGGCCGATCCCGCGACGATCCACGCCTTACGCACCGTCAACCGCCCTTCACCCCACGGGAGTCACCAGCCGCCCAGTCTAAGCGGGAGGCGGCCCCGGAACCGGGACGCATTCCGGCATATTCAGGCCGGTCCGCGTCCCGGCTCGGCCAATCGCCTGCCGGGGGCCGCGCGGCGCCCCTACAGTTCCGGCGTGGACCAGCTGATCACCTCCGATCCGACGCACATGGGCCCCTACCGGTTGATCGGCCGGCTCGGCGAGGGCGGCATGGGACTGGTCTATCTGGGCCGCTCCGAGGCCGGCCGGACGGTGGCCGTGAAGGTCGTCCAGGCCGAGTTCGCCGCGAACCCCGAGTTCCGGCGCCGGTTCGCCCGCGAGGTGGCCGCCGCCCGGCGCGTCGGCGGGGCGTGGACGGCGGACGTGCTCGACGCCGACACGGACGCGGCGCTGCCGTGGGTGGCGACGCAGTACATCCCCGGCCCGGACCTGACGACGGTCGTCGGCAAGGACTTCGGCCCGCTGCCCGAGGACTCCGTACGGGTGCTCGCGCACCGGCTCGCGACCGCGCTGCAGGCCGTGCACGACGCGGGCCTGATCCACCGTGACCTGAAACCGTCCAACGTCCTGGTGACGGTCGACGGCCCGCGCGTCATCGACTTCGGCATCGCCCGCGCCCTGGACACCCTCACCGGCGACAGCCTGCACACCCGCACCGGCATGCTGATCGGCTCGCCCGGCTTCATGTCGCCCGAGCAGGTGCGCGGCCTCGAACTCACCCCCGCCAGCGACGTGTTCTGCCTCGGCGCGGTCCTCGTGCACGCGGCGACGGGGCGGCTGCTGTTCGGCGCGGGCGAGTCCGGTCTGAACGCGCACCTCTTCCGCGTCGCCGAGGAGGAGCCGGATCTGACGGGCGTGCCCGAGTCCCTGCTGGAGCTCGTCCGCGCGTGCCTGTCCAAGGACCCGGCCGCGCGGCCCTCCCCGCGGGAGATCGCGGAAGCGACGGTTCCCTCGAGCGACGGCGAATGGCTGCCGGGCCCGGTCCTCGCCCAGCTGGGCCGGCACGCGGCGCGGCTCCTCGACTACGCGCCGGCGACGACGCCCCGGGCGCCGGTGCCGACGCAGGTGGACCCGGCGCCGAGCGTCCCCGGCCAGTTCGGCGCGCCGCCCGCACCCGCGTCCGCGTCCGTGCCCGCTCCTGTTCCCACTCCCGTTCCCGCTTCTGTTCCGGCGACTCCGCCACCGCCCGCGTACGCGCCGACGGTGCCGGTCGCCGACCCCTCGGTCCCGCACCCGCGGCGCTGGTGGGGACTCACCGTCCTGGCGCTGGTCCAACTGCTCGTGCTGGGCGGCCAGGTCGCGACGTCCGCGCTGTCGAACGCGACGCACGACCTCGGTCTCTCGGCCGGCACACAGCAGTGGGTGTTCCTCGGCAGCGACCTGGCCTTCACCGGCCTGCTGCTCCTCGGCGGCCATCTGGCCGACCTGGCGGGCCGCAAGCGCGTGCTCGTCATCGGCCTGACCGGCTACGCACTCGCCTCGGCCGTCTCCGGGGCCGCCGCCGACGGCTCGATGCTGCTCGTGGCCCACGCCTTCCAGGGCGCCTGCGCCGGCCTCCTCACCCCGGCCGCGCTCGCCCTCGTCTCCGTCAACTTCCCCGAACCGAAGGCGCGCGGGCGGGCCTTCGGCGTCTACGCCACGGTCGCGGGCGGCGGCACGCTCCTCGGCTACCTGTACAGCGCGGCCCTGAGCGAGTACGCGTCCTGGCGCCTGTTCTTCTACGCCGGCGCCCTCCTCGCCGTACTCGCCCTGCTCGGCACGGCCAAGCTCGTCCACGACGGGCCGCGCCGCGCCGTCCCCCGCTTCGACCTCCCGGGCGTGCTGCTGGGCTGCGGCGCGGTGACGGCCCTCGAGTACGGGCTCTGGAACGCGCTGGCCCCCGAGAACGACGACCCGGTCCTGCCTCCCCTCCTCGCCGGCGGCGCGCTGCTCCTCGGCTTCCTCTGGCGACAGGCGAAGGCGGCGGATCCGCTGATCCCCGCGTACGTCCTCGCGGACCGGGGCCGCCTGACCGCCCTCGCCGGCCTGCTCCTGGCGGGTCTCGCCACGTCGTTCCTGCCCGGCCTGATGCTGTGGCGCAGCATCGCCCTCTCCCCCTCCTCGTCGGGGTACGACCCCATGGACATCGCGCTGGCCGTGCTGCCGGTGCCCGTGGCCGCGCTGATCGGCGCCACGCAGATCTCCGCCCGCCTCCTGCACCGCGTCGCCCCGCGGATCCTCGCCGCGACGGGCCTCACGCTCGGCGCGGCCGGCCTCGTGATCCTCTCGATGCTCGACGCGATGAACTCCCACCCCGGCCGCACCGCCCTCCCGGCCACGGTCGTCATGGGCCTCGGCCTGGGCCTGGCCCTCGTACCGCTCTACGCGGTCGCCACCGACGGGGTCGCGACGGCGGACGCGGGCGGGGGCGCGGCGGCCGCCGTCACCCTGGCGACGCTCGGCTCCTCGCTCGGCTGGACCGTGTTCACCACGGTCCGCGCCTCCACGACCGCCTCCCACCTGGAGGACTCCCTGTCGTCCTCGTCCGACCCGTCGGTGCTCTCCCAGGTGAAGGAGGGCGTGATCCCTACGGTGTCCTCGCTGCCCGCCGCCGTACGGCCGGCCGTGACGTCGGCGATCCAGGCCGGCCTCGCGCAGCCCCTGTACTGGCTGGCCGCCCTCACGTTCCTGGCGGCCCTGCTCACCGCCACCTTCCTCCGCCCGACCACGCCACCCCGACCGCCGACCGGGCTCTCGTACCCTCCACACCCATACGCGTAGTCCCTCCCACGCGGGAGTCGGGGCCCGCCTCGCCACCAACCGCTCGGCGCGATCACGCGTCGCGCCGAGCACGGACGGAACGGCGGAGAATGCTCAACCATGAGCAGCAGCACGATCGAATCCCGGCTGAGCGCGTGCGGACTCCTGCTCGTGGAACGCCCCGCCGCCTGCCCGACCTCACCCACTCCCCGCGAGGCCTTTCACCTCGCCGTCGGGTTCACGACCTCCCCGTCCGCGAGAATCCCGAAGCGCTCCCCGGCCGCGGCCGAGCGCGCCACTCAGGCCTGGCTGTCCCACGCCCGCTGGACCGGCGTGATCGCCGAGGACGACGACACGTTCCTCGTAGCCGCCGGCATCGACGGCCCCTGGCTCCGCGTCCGCCTCCCCCGCCCCGCCTTCTCCCTCGCCCCCTTGGCGGACCCCCAGGGAGACATCGAGCTCACGACCCGCTCCCACAGCGGCGACCGTGTCTGCGCGATCAGCACGGACGACGGCGAGTACTGGATCATTTCCGAGCCCTGTCCCCCGGAGGACTCATGGGCATAACCAGCATCGGAGGCCGCGAAACTGCTCGGTACGAGCACGAAGAAGGACACGATCAACAAGGCGCCGGAAGAGGTGATCCGGCACCCCAGGCCGCACGGCACTCCGGAGGCTCTCCGAGCGCCGAGCTCAGGGCGGACTCGACCGCCGGATCCGCGACCGCGCGCCAATTTCCAGAAAGGTGCTGAGCCGGCATGCAATGGGTATCCCTCCTGCACAACCCAGAGGGCATCACCGCCGTCTACCAGGGCGCCCCTCCGGCCCTCCGCGGTGTCCGCCTGCACGAGGTGACGCTCCTGCGGGAGGGGCCGACGCTGAGGCTGCGCCTGGACCTGCCCGCGTACCCCGCGCGACCACCCAGCAAATGGGCGGCCCAATGCTTCGACACCGTGCAGGTCGAGATCTCCTTCAGCGGCCTGAGCTCCGTCTCCCTCACCGGGTTCGGGAAGGACATCACGGCTGACATCTCCCTCACCAGGGCGGATGGCATCACCGTGAGCGCCACAGCCCCTGGTTTCCGCCTCCAGGCGAGTGCCGCGAGCGCCCTCCTCTCCACGCTGACCGCTTACGCCGACAGCCAACAGGAGACAACCGAATGACGCGCCCCCCTACGGGCCTTCACCAACTCCATCAAGCGCTGGACCGGCTCGCCTGGCCGGCCGAGCGGCAGATCGAGCACCTCCGGCGCTGGGGCGTCGGGCCCGATGAGCTTGCTCTGGAGTTCGACGACGCCTACCGCATGGTTCCGGCCCTCGACTCGCAGGGGATACTGCCCGACGACGTGGGCGCTCGGCTGCGGCAGGTCGACTCGCTCCTGGAGGAGATGAGCGAGGGCGCGGACCCGGAGTGGACGCACGAAGCGGTGACCCGGTCACCGACGTGGGACCGACTGCGCCACTCCGCGCAAGCGGCTCTCGAAGCCCTGCACAGGAACCGGTGACGCGAAGAACCCCGTCGGGGGCTGCCTGCCGCAGGCCGGAGGTCAGGTTCTCCACGAGCCTGGAATGCCCGGACCGCTGCGGTGACGTCCTGAAGATCAGGGCCCCGCTGATGAGGGAAGGTCGACGGTCACGGCACCGCCGGGCGGGACAGTTGAACGGTCCTATTGGCGTTTCCGTAGCCGCCGAGGACACCGACCTCCTCCGCATACGCACCAGAGCCGTACCCAAGAAGGTCGTCACCACCACCCGCGCCCAGTGGAACGCCTTCGTACTCGGCGTACAAACAGGCGAGTTCGGCCACGTCGCCCCGGCTACTCCGCCCGCTCGTACGTCCGCACCGTCTTCGGATGATTGCCGATCTTGACCAGGCGCAGCGGACCGTCGGCCGAGTCCACCGCGAACGAGTACTCGGTCTCGTCCTCCGGTGGGCAGTACGCCGTCTTGGTGCCCTCTTCGAGCTTGAAGTTGTTGATCGTCAGGTCGTGCTGGTCGAGGCCGGTCAGCATCGCGGTGCCCTTGCAGCGCGGGCCGGTGACGGACTCGATGGTCAGGCGGGCGCTTCGGCTGCCGGCGGCCTGGTCGATGGTGAGTTGCTGGGTGCCGTCCTGGGAGCGCCAGCGGCCCACGAACCACTTGTGGATGGGGCGGTAGGTCTCCGTGGGTGAAGCGAATCCCGACGGCTTCTTCCAGGTCAGCGTCGTCGTGCCGATCCAGCTGCGGTCCACGAAGTCGACCCGCGCGCCGGCGCCACGGACCCGGGGTTTCGGCTCGAAGCCCTGGTCCGACACGACGCTCGTGGCCCAGGTGGACAGATCGCCCGTGCCGACCGCCGCGAGCACGTCCTGCGGCTCCTCGCCGTCCCGGCAGTACGTGCCGAAGCCCGCCACCACCCACACCGTGCCCCGGTACGCCTTCGCCTCGATGCCCTGGCACGGGTCCTCGGCCGTCGCGTAGACCGTCTTCGGTGCGGACCAGGCCTCCGCGGCCGCGTCGCGGTGCTTCGCCTCCAGACCCCGGCCTTTCGCGTACGTCAGGGACAGTTCGCGGCCGTCGGACAGGCGGAGCACCGTGTGGTCGTCGTCGGAGTCGAGCGTCTTCGAGTCCGGCTTCTGCGGCGCCGCACGCCCCGGTTCCTCGGCCGCGGGTCTCGCCCTTTCGTCGCCGCAGCCGGCCACCGTCCCGCCGAGCAGCAGTACCGCCGCCGCCCACACCACCGCCCGCTGCACGTTCATCCCCGTCACCCACCTGGTCGAGCTCGAACATCACGCCGCCCCTGTGTCCTCGGGGGGCACCGGCGAGGATGCGCGCCACCGGGCCGGCGGTTGCACGGGTTCCGGGATGTTACGTCCCGTAGGCCCCGCCCCGTAGCGGAACCGGTCCCGTCACTTCGCGCACGGCGGGGTGTGCCGGGCCGACCCTGTGGCACGATCTGCGGCCATGTCGCCGTCAACTGCCCTGCGCAGACTGCTTGTTGTGTTCCTCCTGCTGGTCGCCGCCGCCGCGACCGGCTCCGGCGGGGCGACCGCCGCGACCCAGGCGACGAGCGGCACCGCCACCCCCGACCGCCCCCGCTACGACGTCTCTCTGCGCTCCGACGCCACCGGCGACCGCTGGACAGGACGCCAACGCGTGTCGTTCCGCAACGCCTCCGCGCAGCCCCTGCGCGAGGTCTACGTACGTCTCTGGGGCAACGGCCCCGACGGCTGCGCGGCCCCGGCCGTCAAGGTCTCCCACGTGCGCGGCGGCACCGCAGCGCCGCTGACCGTGGACTGCACTGCCCTGCGCATCGAACTCCCCGCCCCGCTCCAGCAGGGCCGGCGCGCCACCATCTCCTTCGACGTCGAGCTCACCGTGCCCGACCGCACCGAGCGCTTCGGCCGCGAGGGCGCCTTCCGCTTCCTCGGCAACGCCCTCCCCGTCCTCGCCGTGCACGACGCGACGGGCTGGCACCTCGACCCGTACGCGAGCAGCCTGGAGAGCTTCTACACGCTGGCCGGCGACTTCCGCGTCACGCTCGACCACCCGACCGCCCTCAAGGTCCCCGCGACCGGCCGCACCGCCACCCGGCCCGGCGCCCCCGGCCGCACCCTCACCCGCAGCGTCGCGCGGAAGGTGCGGGACTTCGCGTGGGCGGCCGGACCGTTCCGCACCGCCGACACGACCACTCCCGGTGGCGTCCGCGTCCGGTCCTACTGGTCGCCGGACACCCCCGCCGAGGGCGTCCGCATCAACCGGCGCGACGGCGCCACCGCCGTCGACGCGCTCGGCGCCTCGCTCGGCCGCTACCCGTACGGCGAGATCGACCTCGTCATGACACCCGGGTTCCCCGGCGGCATGGAGTACCCGGGGCTCGTCCTGCTCGGCACCACGGAGGAGGGCGGCGCCGCCGTCCACGAGATCGCCCACCAGTGGTGGTACGGGATCGTCGGCAACGACGAGTACCGCTCGCCCTGGCTCGACGAGAGCTTCGCCCAGTACTCCAGCTTCCGCCTGATGGGCATCCTCGAGGAACAGTGCTCGTACGGGACCAGCTGGCCCGACGACGAGGCCGCCCTCACCAACTCCATGGCGTACTTCTCGACGCACCCCGGTTCGTTCCGCGTCCTCTACTCCCTCGGCCCCTGCGCCCTGTGGGACCTGGAGCGGACCATCGGCTCCGCCGCCATGGACAGCCTGCTCCGGAACTACGCCCGCGACCACTGGTACGGGGTCTCCACCACCGCCGCCTTCAAGCGGGCCGCACAGGCCGCGACCAGCAAGGATCTCGGCCCGTTCTGGGACGCCCACCGCATCAGGTGACCCCGGGGCCGAGCGCCCCGACGCCGCCGTACGCCGCCCCCTGCGTTCATTGCTCCAGGTAAAACGGCGTGATACACAGAGTGACCATACGTTCCTGCGCGGTCCCGGAATCTCCGTCTCCATGGTTCCGGGACCGCGCGTGCGTAGGAACTCGGCCAAGGAATGGCGCCAAGTGTGCGGGCACCGGCTCCGTTCTGAGGAAGAATGGGCCTGACCTCTGCGCTGCGGCGGGGGCGACAGAACTACCCACTTGGGGCGGTGAGTTACACATGCTGCTGGCAGCCGAAAAAGGCGACATCACGACCATCATCGGCGGGATCGCCCCCGACTGGGGCCCGTTCGGGACCCTCGGCAACGAGGCGCGCGTGATGATCGAGGTCGTGATGGCCGTGGCCATCCTGCTGTGCCTCGGTATCGCGATCTGGGGCGCGGCCAAACAACGGATCGGGGCGACGGCCCTGCGCGACACCTTCAGCGCCGAGCAGGGCAAGGGTCTGATCATCGCGGGCCTGACCGGGGTCTTCATCATCGGGTCCCTCGGCACGCTCTTCACCATCGTGTACGGGATGGCCGTCTAGCGCGATGCGCTTAGCCCGGTTCACGCATCGTCAGTTTCGGCCCGGTTCCCGCCGGTTACTTCTCCTGTCCCCGTCCCCATCCGTCCTGTCGTACCCACCGGCTGAGGTTGCGTCCCCTGATGTCCAGTCACCACACCGCGCCCGCGCGCGAACCGGCACGGCTACCGTCGTATGCGTACGCGTATGCGGCCGCGTACGTGCGAGAGGGTGAGGGGGCGTGGGCCGAGTGAGTGCCGACGGACGGCGGGACGACGACGATCTGTACGGCGGGACGGGGCAGACCCGCACGCGGCTCCCCGAGGGTTCCGGGGACGTCTACGGCGGGGCGCGCAGACCGGTCCGTTCGTCGTCGCGTTCCCTCGTGACGGTGGTCGGCGTCGTGGTGCTGCTCATCGCGGCGATCGCGTTCGCCAACCGTGGCGACGGCGGGTCCTCGGACGAGGGTGACGGCTCGTCCGGGCCCCGCGCGGGTGCCGCCCCCACGGCGGCGAGCGGCACGAAGCCCGTGGATTCGGGCTTCGCCCACGATGAGCAGGGCGTTCAGTCGGCGGCGGCGAATTACGCGGTTCAGCTCGGGTCGGCGGACATGTTCGACAAGGCCAAGCGGGACCGTATCGTCGACGCCGTCTACACCCCGGCGGTCGCCTCTGCCCGGCGCGGGGATCTCGACAAGGTGTACTCCAGTGAGAGCTTCCTGACCGGCATCGGGCTGAGCAAGGACGGCGTCGCTCCGAGCGGAAGCACCTTCGTCTCGCGGATCATCCCCGTCGGCACCAGGACGACCGCGTACAAGGGCGACACCGCGACCGTGTCGATCTGGTACTCCTCCCTGTTCGGCCTCACCGGCGAGGGCACGCAGAACCCGGTGTCCGAGAGCTGGTACACGAACAGCTACAAGATGCGCTGGGTGGACGGCGACTGGAAGGTCGAAGACTTCACGCAGAAGGACGGCCCCGTCCCGGTCGGACGCGACCAGCGCGCTTCCACCGCCGACGACATGGCGAAGGCCGTGCGAGAGTACGGAGGGTTCACCTATGCCCGCTGACCGCCGACGCCTCATCCTGAAGATCGCCGGCGTGGCCTCCGCCGTCCAGGCGACGGCGGTCCTGACGGCCACCCGCGCCTTCGCCGCCCCCGATCCCGAGAACGACCCCTGCGACCTGATCCGCGGCCCCGCGAAGCAGTACTGCGAGCGCGGGGACAAGGGCGGGAGCGGCGGCGGAGGCGGTGGAGGCGGAGTCACCACCCCCGACCTCACCAGCCCCCTCGACCCCCTCTCCAGCCTCGCCAAGGGCTGTGCCGACGCCGCCTCCTGGACCGTCGACAAGCTCAGCGAATCCGTGAAGAAGACCGCCGAGGTCGACTTCACGAACCAGGAGTTCCTGAAGCAGTACGCCGTGGTGTTCGCCGCGTCGACGGTCCTCACCCTCCTGCTCTGGCTGCTCGCCGTGGCCAAGCGGGCCGTGCGCGGCGTCCCCCTGAGCACCGCCCTGTCGGAGGCCATCGGCTTCCTGTGGCTGACGGTGCTCGCCTCCGCGTTCACCCCGCTGATCCTGTACACGGTCGTATCGGCGGCCGACGGCGTCACGGACGTGCTGGCGAAGGCGACGGGCAATCAGACGGACGCGTTCTTCGGCACGTTCTCCGAGGCCCTCAAGAAGGGTGACGACATCGGCGGCGGCCCGATCATGCTGATCGTCGTCTCCCTCGTGTCCATCCTCGCGGCCGGCGTGCTCTACCTGGAGCTCTACCTGCGGGCCGTGCTCCTCTACGTGGGCGCGCTGCTCGGCGTCGTCGTCTACTCGGGGCTCGTCGACAAGAACCTGTGGGGCCACGTCCGCCGCTGGGTCGGGATCATGGTCGCGATCATCCTGGTCAAGCCGGTCATCGTGATCGTGCTCGGCCTGGCCGGCGCGCTGTCCACCAGCAAGGACGGCCCCGACTCGCTCGCCGCCGTCGTCTCCGGACTCGCCATCGTGCTGCTCGCCATCTTCGCGAGCGGCATGATCTACCGCTTCGTCCCCGGCTTCGGCGACGAGATGGCGAACGTACGCAACAACCGCATCATGCGCGGCGCAGAGGGCAAGGCCGCCGCGGTCATGTCCTCGCCCGCCGCGCTGGTCTCGCAGGGCATCAAGACCCACAGCACCCGTCAGGACAGTGGTGGTCCCGGAGGTGGCGGCGCAGGCCAGGCCCGCCCGTCCAACCCCGCGTCCGGCGGGGTGGCCGCGCACAGCAGTCGCCCGGCCGCCGGGGGCGGCGGCGGAACTGTCCCCTCCGCCGCACCCCCGCCCCGTACGAGCCCCA
The DNA here is from genome assembly GCF_042749255.1 of Streptomyces sp. NPDC059524. Taxonomy (NCBI): domain Bacteria; kingdom Bacillati; phylum Actinomycetota; class Actinomycetes; order Kitasatosporales; family Streptomycetaceae; genus Streptomyces; species Streptomyces sp. NPDC059524. Next base: position 17,423 of record NZ_JBHYTK010000100.1, read on the forward strand.
CGAACACCCCGCACGCAGGCCGTAGCGGGACCGGCAACACGAGCAAACCGCGAGGAGGTGCAGGGCGTTGACGACCCAGTCCCATGTGTCCCCTCCGGTGACGCCCCGCCGTACCTATCTGATCGGGCGCGCCCGCCCCAACGCCATCGTCGGGCGCAACCGCGAGTCCGGCGAGCTCGCCCTGATCATCGCCGGGGCGTTCCTCGGCATGATGTGCGGCCTGCTCGTCCCCGTCCTGTCGCTGCGCATCGTGCTCCTCATGGGGTTCCCGCTGCTGGCGCTGGCCGCCGTCTACGTCCCGTACAAGGGCCGCACGTTCTACAAGTGGTTCGAGATCAACCGCAGTTACAAGCGCTCCCTGCGCCGCGGGACGGCGTACCGCTCGCGCACCATGGAGGCCGGCACCCGGCTCGACGGGCGGGAGGTCGAGATCGGGCCGCCGCCCGGCATCGGCCGGCTGACCTGGCTCTCAGCGCCGTTCGGCCCGGACGAGATCGCCGTGCTGCTGCACGCCGACCGGCGCACGGTGACCGCCGCGATCGAGATCGAGGGCCCCGGCGTCGGCCTGCGCGACTCCGAGGACCAGGAGGCGCTCGTCGACCGGTTCGGCACGCTGCTCAAGCACGTGGCGAACGGCGACGGCTTCGTGACCCGCCTGCAGATGCTGGCCCGCACCCTTCCCGCCGACCCGGACGCGCACGCCAAGGACGTCGTCGTGCGCGGCGACTCCACCGCCCCCGGCTGGCTGCAGGGCTCGTACGACCAGCTCCAGTCGATGGTGTCGACGAGCAGCGAGCAGCACCGCGCCTACCTCGTCGCCTGCATGCACTACACGCGCGAGCTGGCCGCCGAGGCCAACGCGATGGCGCGCGCGACCCGCCCGCACTCCGGCCGGAAGGTCGACCGGGACGCCGGGCTCGCCGTCGTCATGGCGCGCGAGCTGACCGACATCTGCTCGCGCCTCCAGGAGGCCGACATCCGGGTCCGCCAGCCGCTCGGCCAGAGCCGGCTGTCCTCCCTGATCCACTCGATGTACGACCCGGACCACCCGATCGACCACATCCAGGCGATGACGAAGCGGAACGCCTGGCCGGCCGAGCTGGACGCCATGGAGCCGACCTATCTCCAGGCGAAGACCCGCGAGTCCTCGACCCGCGCGCCCTGGTGCCACGCCACGGCCTGGGTCAAGGAGTGGCCGATGACGCCGGTCGGGGTGAACTTCCTCGCCCCGCTCCTCGTCCACACCCCGGACGTCATCCGGACGGTCGCCGTGACCATGGACCTGGAGCCCACCGAGATCGCCATCGAGCGGATGCTCACCGAGAAGACGAACGACGAGGCGGAGGCGTCCCGCGCCGCCAAGATGAACCGCACGGTCGACCCGCGCGACATCGCCGCGCACGGCCGTCTCGACCAGCGCGGCGAGGACCTGGCCAGCGGCGCCGCCGGAGTGAACCTCGTCGGCTACATCACCGTCTCCTCCCGCAACCCGGACGCGCTGGCCCGCGACAAGCGGACCATCCGGGCCTCGGCCGGCAAGTCCTATCTGAAGCTGGAGTGGTGCGACCGTGAGCACCACCGGGCGTTCGTGAACACGTTGCCCTTCGCGACCGGCATCCGAAGGTAGGTCACACGTCACCCATGGAGGCTCCCGATGCGTGACCCCCTGTCCCTCCTCACGGACGCGTTCACCTCCTTCCTGTTCGGCAAGGTGGAGACGACCCGGATGCCCGTGCGCACGTCCACGGGCCAGGCCCAGGCCGTCTACCTGCCGACCGCCGCGCCGGGCCTCGGCGACTCCGGCGTGATCATCGGGCGCGAGGTGTACTCCGGCAAGGGGTACATCTACGACCCGTTCCAGCTGTACGGGCAGCAGCTCCCGGCGCCGCACTGGCTGGTCCTCGGCGAGTCCGGCAACGGCAAGTCGGCGCTGGAGAAGACGTACGTCCTGCGTCAGCTCCGCTTCAAGGACCGGCAGGTCGTCGTGCTCGACGCGCAGGGCGAGGACGGCGTCGGCGAGTGGAACCTCATCGCCCAGGAGCTGGGCATAACTCCCATCCGGCTCGACCCGACGGCCGCCCTCGACATGGGCATCCGGCTCAACCCGCTCGACCCCGCGATCACGACGACGGGCCAGCTCGCGCTGCTCCGCACGATCATCGAGGTCGCGATGGGCCACGGCCTCGACGAGCGCTCCGGCTTCGCCCTCAAGGTCGCCCACGCCTACGTCACCGACCACATCACCGAACGCCAGCCGATCCTCACCGACATCGTCGAGCAGCTCCGCCACCCCGAGCCGGAGTCGGCCGAGGCGATGAACGTGGCCATAGACGACGTACGGGCCTGGGGCCTGGACGTCGCCCTGGTCCTGGACCGGCTCGTCGACGGTGACCTGCGCGGCATGTTCGACGGCCCGACGACGGTCGGCATCGACCTGGACGCGCCGCTGATCGTGTTCGACCTGTCCCACATCGACCGCAACTCCATCGCCATGCCGATCCTCATGGCGATCGTCGGCGTGTGGCTGGAGCACACCTGGATCCGGCCGGACCGCAAGAAGCGCATCTTCCTCGTCGAAGAGGCGTGGCACATCATCAACAGCCCGTTCGTGGCCCAGCTGTTCCAGCGTCTGCTCAAGTTCGGCCGCCGTCTCGGCCTGTCCTTCGTCGCGGTCGTCCACCACCTGTCCGACGTCGTCGACGGCGCCGCCGCGAAGGAGGCGGCCGCGATCCTCAAGATGGCCTCGACCCGCACGATCTACGCCCAGAAGGCCGACGAGGCCCGCGCCACCGGCCGGGTCCTCGGCCTGCCCCGCTGGGCCGTCGAGATCATCCCGACGCTCACGCCCGGCATCGCCGTGTGGGACGTCAACGGCAACGTGCAGGTGGTCAAGCACCTCGTCACCGAGACGGAACGCCCCCTCGTCTTCACCGACCGCGCCATGACCGAGTCGTCGAACGAACTCGTCGGCGACGACGACGCGATGCGCGCGGCGGAACTGGAGGCGGAGGAGCGGGCCGCGGCCTTCGTCGAGCAGCGCCTCGGCGACGCGTCCGAGTCCACGGTGGCATGACGATGCGGGAGAGCTACGAGCGCCGCGAGGAGCAGCGGCGCGGGGGCGGCGTCCCGGACGGCCTCCTGATCGGCGTCCTGGCGTTCGTGCTCGGCATGACCGTCCTGGTGTGGTCGGCGACGGGGCTCGCGGGCCTGTTCGCGAAGGGCGCGTGGCCGGACGGGGTGACCTTCGGCCACACGCCGCCGGCCCTGCGCTCCCTGATCACGGCCCCGCACGACATCCCGGCGGCCTGGCCGTCCACCCCGAAGTCCCAGCTGTCCGGCTACGGCCTCGTCTGGGGCCTCCTCATCAGCCAGGTCCTGATCGGGGTGGTCCTGACCATCTTCGTGGCGGGCACCTTCACCAGGTGGCGGGCGGTACGCAAAAGCCGCCGCGGCACGGAAGCGCCCCGTAAGGGGCGCGGGGAACTGCGCGATCAACCCCCACCGGCGGTGGACCAAGATGAAACCGCGACATGGCAGACGCTGAAGGGACGCGGGGCTGCTCCGTCCAGCAATGCCATCGCGGGCAGCGACCAGGAGCCCCGAAAGGGGCGCGGGGAACTGCGCGACCAGCCCCCACCGGCAGCACCCGTGGACGAAACCCCCGCCGCGCAGACGCCACCCTCGACCACGGTCCCGTCCCCCAGAACAACCGGCCCCCTCGTGCTGGGCCCCGCACCGACCCGCCACGCCGAAGCCGTACAGGCCATCCAAGACGCGCCCGGCGCAGCCCTCATCGTCACCTCCTCCCCGGAGATCTGGCAGGAGACCAAGGACGCCCGCGCCAAGCTCGGCCCCGTCCTCCTCTACGACCCCTCCCACCTGTGCGACACCCCGGCCCGCCTCCACTGGAACCCCGCGTCCCGCTGCGAGGACAAGGACACGGCGGCGTCCCGCGCGGCAGCGCTCCTGGCCCCCGTCCGCCCCACCGCGAAGCTCGACTCCGCGCTGGCGGAGACCGCCGAGACCCTGCTGCGCAGCTACCTCCACGCGGCGGCCGCCGAAGGCAAACCGTTCCGCCATGTGCACCGCTGGGCCCAGGGCACCCAGGTCCAGGAGGCGGTCCGCATCCTGCGGACGAACCCGAAGGCTGCCTCGGGCGCGGCCGGCGAGCTGGAGGCCGCGCTCACCTCGCACCCCGAGCGCCGCGACATGGCGCAGGAGCTGACGGCCCGCGCCCTGTCCGCCCTGTTCTCCGTGCACGTCCGCGAGGCCTGCACGCCGAACCGGGCCGACGCGCTCGTCCTGGATTCCTTCGTGGACGAGGGGGGCACGCTCTATGTGGTGGGTGAACCCATCGAGAACCCCAGGCAACACCCCGGCGCGATGCCGCTCCTGACGGCACTCGCCTCCAGCGTGGTCGAGCACGGCCGCCGCATGGCCGAAAGGTCACCCGCCGGCCGGCTCGACCCACCAATGACCCTGGTCCTGGACGACGTCGCCGCGGTCGCCCCGCTCCCCCAGCTCCCCGAGCTGCTGTCCCGCGGCGCGGACCGGGGCCTGGTCACCCTGGCGCTGCTGCGCTCGCGCGAGCAGGCCCGCACCCGCTGGCCGGACGCCGAGCTGCCCGTCGGCTGAGGCGTCGCGGCGCCGGGTGCGGTCCTTCCCGTACGCGGGACGGAGTGCTCAGGCCCCGTAGAGCTTCAGGAACGTGCGGACGCCGCCGACCACGCGGGCGTCGAGTTCCTCGGCGGACATCGGGACGACGCCGAAGAAGGTGTCCGTGGTGACGCCGCCGGCGACGAGCAGCATCAAGTGGCGGGCGGCCTCCGCCGATTCGCCGGGGGCGATGCGCAGCAGGCCCTGCGCGCCGAGGGCCTCGAGCCGCTCGCGCACCGCCTCGGTGACCGCGCGCGGGCCGATGCGCTGCCACTCCTCGATGACGTCGGCGGGCAGCCGGTTGCCCTCCGCGATGATCTGGCGGACCAGGCGCATGTGCGCGTCGTGGTCGGTGCGGCGGCCCATCCACTCGCGGGCGAAGGCGAGCAGGTCCTTCTCGACGTCGGTCACCTTGGTCAAGTGCCGTTCGGCGAGCGCGACATGGGCGGCCGTGACGGCGGCGGCGCTGTCGAGGAGCGCCTCGCGGAACAGGTTCGCCTTGCCGCCGAAGTGGTTGTAGAGGGTGCGGGTGGAGACGCCGGCCTCGGCGGCGATCTCGTCGATGCCGGCCCGCGTGTAGCCCTCGCGCCCGAAGACCGTGCGCGCGCCGCGCAGCAGCGCCTGCCGCTTCTCCAGCGTGCCGCCGCTCCTGTGCCGTACCTGATCCTGCTCCGTCATGCCCGGCCTCCGTTCCCGTACAGCCTAGGCCCGCGGACCTAGGTACAACGATGGTTGCACTTCTTACAACCGTGGTTGTACTTTACCGGCATGGCAACCGAACCCCAGGCTTCGGCGGCCCGCGAAGTCGGCGGCAGCCGCCCCACCTTGACCCTGATCGTCGTGCTCCTCGGCATGCTCACCCTGCCGATGGCCATGTCCGGCACCACCGTGGCCCTGCCCCGCATCGGCGCCGACCTCGACGCGTCCGGCGCCGCCCTGCAGTGGGTCGTCGTCGGCTACTTCCTCGCCGCGTCCTCCTGCATGCTGGTCGCCGGTTCACTCGGCGACCTCCACGGCCGCCGCCGCGTCCTCACCGCCGGCGCCGCCGTCTACACGGCCGGCACCCTCGCCTCCGCCCTCGCCCCGCACGTCCTGCTCCTGGACGCCGCCCGCATCGTGTCGGGCATCGGCGCCGCCGGCGTCATGGCCTCCGGCGGCTCCCTGCTCGCCGCCACCTTCACCGGCCCCGCCCGCACCCGCGTCTTCGCCTCCCTCGGCACCACCGCCGGCCTCGGCCTCGCCTTCGGACCCACCTTCTCCGGCTGGCTCGTCGACGCCGTCGGCTGGCGCGCCACGTTCCTGTCCTACGTCGCCGTGGGCGCCGTCATCCTGCTGGGCACCCGCCTGATGAGCGAGTCCCGGGCCGACGTCCGCCCCCAGGTCGACAAGGCGGGCGCCGCCACCTTCATCGCCGGCCTGGCCCTCGCCCTCTTCGCCGTCACCCAGGGCTCCAAGTCCGGCTGGACCTCCGCGCAGGCACTGCTCCCCGGCGCCCTCGCGCTCGCCCTGCTCATCGCCTTCGTCCGCACCGAGCGGCACCTCCTGCGCGCCGGCCGCCGCCCGATCCTCGACATCCGGCTTGCCCGCAACCCCGCCTTCGCCGGCTGGGCCGTCGGCGCCTTCGCGCTCGGCGCGGGCACCACCGGCGCCCTCACCTTCCTGCCGACCTACCTCCAGGGCGCGAGCGGTGTCTCGGCCCGCGCCGCCGGACTGACCCTGCTCCTGATGACGGTCCCGGTCCTCGCCCTGCCCCCGCTCGGCGCCCGCCTCGTCAACCGCGGCGTCCCCGCCCGGCACCTGCTGGTCCTGTCGCTGCTGCTCATCGCCGCCGGCAACGCCTGGCTCACCACGCTCCACCCCGGCATCTCCGTCGCCGGGCTCGCCGGGCCCCTGCTCACCATCGGCGCGGGCCAGGGCCTGTCCATCGGCATCGTCGACGCCCAGGCCCTGTCCATGGTCCCCGCGTCCGAGGTCGGCATGGCCTCCGGCTTCCTCAACACCGTGCGCGGCGGCACCGGCGCCGTCATGCTCACCGTCTTCGGCGCCCTGCTCCTGTCCGCCCTGGAGTCCCGCATCGGCTCCCCGGAAGCGGCGGCCCGCGTCACGGCGGGCGCCGGCGGCCACGCCGAGGCCTTCACCTCGGCCTGGCACGTCACCTCGTGGACGGTCGCGGCCCTGATGACCCTCCTGGCAGCCCTGACCCACGCCCTCCTGAAGAACCGCCCGTCCCGAACCCTCACCACGCGTTCCGCACCGCGGTGGGACCGGCCCTCAGCGCCGAGCACCGATCAGACGCCCTCGACGACAGCCCCGTGACCCGATCCACGACGACCGCCCCGTAACCCGCCCCACGAAGGAGCCCTCACCATGAACAAGACCGCGAACAACGCGCCCCTCCGCACCGCCGTCATCGTCGGCTCGACCCGCGACGGCCGTCTCAGCCCCACCGTCGCCGACTGGTTCACCACCCAGGCCCGCACCCACGCCCCCGAGACCCACTTCGACGTCATCGACCTGGCCGACCTCGACCTCCCCGAGCGCCACCCGAGCTGGGGCCACCAGCGCACCCCGGACCAGGCCGACCTGGCCGGCCGCATCGCCGACGCGGACGCCTACGTCGTCATCACCCCCGAGTACAACCACAGCTTCCCCGCCCACCTGAAGCACTTCATCGACCTGCACCACACCGAATGGCAGGCCAAGCCCGTCGGCTTCGTCTCCTACGGCGGCGTCGCCGGCGGCCTGCGCGCGGTCGAGCAGCTCCGCCTCGTCTTCGCGGAGCTGCACTGCACCACCGTCCGCGACGGCGTCAGCTTCCACCGCGCCACCGCCGACCACTTCACCCCCGGCGGCCCCGCCGACGACCCGCAGGGCGCCGCCGGCGCCGCCAAGGTCCTCCTCGACCAGCTCGACTGGTGGGCCCACGCCCTGCGCACCGCCCGCGCCGAACGCCCCTACGGCTGAGCCCCGCCGGCACCCGTCACTCCCCGGGCTCGCCGAGCACCATCTCGAGGTCCGACTTGGAGGGGTCCCCCGGGTTCGGGACGGCCCCTCCGGTCGGCACGAAACCGAACTTCCGGTAGAAGCCCGCGGCCCGCGGATTGTCCTCGTGGACGTGCAACCGCACCCGCTCAAGCCCCTCAAGTCCCCGCGACCACGCCACCGCCGCCTCGAACAGCGCCTCGGTCACCCCGATCCCCCGCGCCTCCGGCCGCACGTACACGCCGACGATCTGCGCCTGCCGCCGCGTCACCGGCCGCCCGAAGAAGTCATCCGTGCCGGCCTCCTCGACGAGCGCCACCACCGTGCCCACCAACCGGCCGTCCGGCCCGACCGACACGAACTGCCGCGCCGCCTCACCCCGCGCCGCGTTCCGCGTCCGGTCCTGCCAGTACCCGTCGGGCTGCTCCAGCGCCTGCTCGTACGTCTCCAGAAACGCCACCGGCGCCATCTCGTCCCGCAGCGCCGCCAGCCGCAACTCACGCACCGCCGGCCACTCGTCGTCCCGCACAGCCCTGATCTCGTAGTCCATGCAACGGCACCCTACGGGCCCGTAGTACTCCGGTACTACGGCATTTCCGCAGCTCCGTGCCCCGGTCCGACGCGCCGCCCGCACCCCGGACGGCACCGTGGGGGCCATGACGATCCGAGCGCACGGCCTCACCAAACGCTACGGCGACAAGACCGTCGTCGACGACCTGACCTTCACCGTCGAACCCGGCACCATCACCGGCTTCCTCGGCCCCAACGGCGCCGGCAAGTCCACGACGATGCGCATGCTCCTCGGCCTCGACACCCCGACCGCAGGCCGCGCCACCATCGGCGGCCGCGCCTACGTCACCCACCCCGCCCCGCTCACCGAGGCCGGAGCCCTCCTGGAGGCCAAGGCCGTCCACCCCGGACGCACCGCCTTCCACCACCTCATGGCCCTCGCCCACACCCACGGCATCCCGCGCTCCCGCGTCGAGCACGTCCTCGACCTCACCGGCCTCACCGACGTCGCGACCAAGCGCGTCAAGGGCTTCTCCCTCGGCATGGGCCAGCGCCTCGGCATCGCCGCCGCCCTGATCGGCGACCCCGCCACCGTCATCCTCGACGAACCCGTCAACGGCCTCGACCCCGAGGGCGTCCTGTGGATCCGCACCCTCCTCAAGTCCCTCGCCGCACAAGGCCGCACCGTCCTCGTCTCCTCCCACCTCATGTCCGAGACCGCCCAGACCGCCGACCGCCTCGTCGTCATCGGCCGCGGCCGCCTCCTCGCCGACACCACCGTCGCCGACCTCGTCCGCACCTCCGGCGCCGCCTACGTCCACGTCGTCACCCCCGACACCGACCGGCTCCGCACCCTGCTGACCGGCGCCACCGACATCACCGCCGAGACCCCCGACACCCTCCACGTACGCGGCCTCACCGCCCAGGACATCGGCCACATCGCCGCCGCCCACGCCGTCCCGCTCCACGAACTCACCCCGCGCACCGCGTCCCTGGAGCAAGCCTTCATGGACCTCACCCACGACACCGTCGAGTACCAGGCCACCACCCCTGCCCGCCTCACCGGAGCCGCCGCATGACCGCCACGCCCTACGCCGTCACCCCGCGCCGCGTCCTCACCTCCGAATGGCACAAGCTGCGCACCCTGCGCTCCACCTGGCTCACGCTCGCCCTCGCCGCCACCGTCGTCCTCGCCGTCGGCATCGTCATGGGCTCCACCTACGACGGCGACGACGCGAACATCGACACCATCGTCTTCACCCTCTTCGGCACCCAGATCTCCCAGCTCTGCCTCGTCGTCCTCGGCATCCTCGTCACCGCCGGCGAGTACGCGACCGGCCTGGTCCGCGCCACCATGACCGCCGTCCCCCGGCGCCTGCCCGTCCTGTGGGCGAAGGCCGCCGTCTTCGGCGCCACCGCGTTCGCCGTCTCCCTCACCGTCAACACCGTCACGTTCCTCGTCGCCCAGATCTGGCTCGGTGACACCGACAAGGCCCTCGGCCTCACCGACCCGGGCGTCCTCGCCGCCCTCGCGGGCAACGCCGCCGGGATCACCCTGCTCAGCGTCATCGCCCTCGCCCTCGGCGCCCTGTGCCGTTCCGTCCCCGCCGCGATCGGCGCCTTCTTCGGCCTCGTCCTGATCCTCCCCGAGGTCCTCGGCGCCATCGGCAACGACGTGGTGGACAGCGCCGTACGGTACTTCCCCGCCAAGTCCGCGGAAGCCCTCGGCTCCATCGACGCCCTCGCCGCCCACAACGCCCCGCTCACCGGCCTGCTCACCCTCACCCTGTGGGCCGCCGCCGCGCTCACCGCAGCCGCGCTCCTTCTCAAGCGCCGCGACGTGTGAACAGACTGGGCCCCACGCCAGCCGACCGGGAAGAAGCCGTGACGACGCCCCAGCCCCGCACCTCCCGCTTCCTGCACCGCACCACCCAGCGGGTGCGCGCCCACGACCGGCGCCACCCCCGGGTGTGGGACCTCCTCCTCACCAGCTTCTGCGTCGCCGCCGCCCTCATCGACTACGCGGGCGACGGCTGGAAGAACATCGCCCACAACACCGACGTGCCGGGCCCGCTCGTCCTCCTCCTCAGCCTCGCCCTGTCCGTGCCCCTCCTGTGGCGCCGCACCCACCCGATGACCGCCCTGACCGTCATGGTCACCGCCGGCATCGTCAACAGCGCCACCGGCGCCGTCCTCCAGGCCGCCCTGCTCCAGCTCTTCGTCGTCTTCAACCTCGCCCTGCGCGCCCGGGCCCGCACCCTGCTCCTCGGCTGCGCCCTCACGATGATCCCGATCGTGGTCGGCGTCCTCCGCTTCCCCAAGGGGAGTTGGGACATGCAGGTCGTCCCGCAACTGTGGTCGCTCGCCCTCGTCGCCGCCCTCGGCATCGCCGTCCGCAGCCGCCAGGACTACACGGCGTCCCTCGTCGAACGCGCCCGCCGGCTCGAAACAGAGCGCGACCAGCAGGCCCGTCTCGCCGCCGCCACCGAACGCGCCCGCATCGCCCGCGAGATGCACGACATCATCGGCCACAACCTCTCCGTCATCACCGGCCTCGCCGACGGCGGTTCCTACGCCGCCGCCCGCAACCCGGAACGCGCGGGCCAGGCCCTCACCGCCATCGCCACCACCAGCCGCCAGGCCCTCACCGACCTGCGCCGCCTCCTCGACGTGCTGAACGCGGACGAAGAACTCCCGCCCACCGCACCCGAACTGGCCCCCCAGCCGACGCTCGCCACTCTGGACGAGCTCGTCACCGGTGTCCGCACCGCGGGCCTCCCTGTCGACCTCACCGAGGAAGGCACCCCGGCCCTCCCCCTCTCCCCGGCCGCCGAACTCGCCCTGTACCGCATCGCCCAGGAAGCCCTCACCAACACCCTCAAGCACGGCGGCCCCCAAGCCACCGCGACCGTCACCCTCACCCACACCGCCACCGGCACGACCCTCACCGTCACCGACACCGGCAAGGGCGGACCGCCCGCCCCCGCCCACAGCGGACGCGGACTCACCGGAATGCGCGAGCGAACCGCCTTGTACGACGGCACACTTGACGCGGGCCCGCTGCCCGGAGGCGGCTGGCGGGTCCAGGCCCGGCTCCCCGTCCCGCCCGCTCCGAAGGAACCCGCCACGTGACCTCGGTCCTCATCGTCGACGACCAGCCCATGCAGCGCTTCGGCTTCCGCATGCTCCTGGAGAGCCAGGACGACCTGAGCGTCGCGGGCGAGGCCGGCACCGGCACCGAAGCCGTCCGACTCACCGCCCGACTCCGCCCCGACGTCGTCCTCATGGACATCCGCATGCCCGGCATGGACGGCATCGAGGCGACCCGCCGCATCATCACCGAGCACCGGGACACCGAGGGCCAGGCCCCGCGCGTCCTCATTCTCACGACCTTCGACATGGACGAGTACGCCTACGCGGGCCTGCGCGCCGGCGCCTCCGGCTTCCTGCTGAAGGACGCCCTCCCCGAGGAGCTCCTCGCGGGCATCCGCGCGGTGGCCGCCGGCGACGCCATCGTCGCCCCGAGCCTGACCCGCCGCCTCCTCGACGCCTACGTCCAGCACCTCCCCGCACCACCCGGCGTCCCGGCCGCCGAGGACCCCCGCATCGCCGGCCTCACGGACCGCGAACGCGAGATCCTCACCGTCATCGCCCAGGGCTGGACCAACACGGAGATCGGGCAGCGCCTGCACCTCGCGGAATCCACGGTGAAGACGCACGTCTCCCGCATCCTCGCGAAGACGGGCGCGAGAGACCGGGTGCAGGCCGTGATCGTGGCCTACGAGGCGGAACTGGTGAAGCCCTGAAAGGGCCGTAAACGCAGAAAACCCCGGACCGTGTCCCGGTCCGGGGTTTTCTTCAAAATTTGTTCGGCGGCGTCCTACTCTCCCACAGGGTCCCCCCTGCAGTACCATCGGCGCTGTGAGGCTTAGCTTCCGGGTTCGGAATGTAACCGGGCGTTTCCCTCACGCTATGACCACCGAAACACTATGAAACTGACAACCGCACCATGCGTGACCTTGCATGGGGTTGTTCGTGGTTTCAGAACCAACACAGTGGACGCGAGCAACTGAGGACAAGCCCTCGGCCTATTAGTACCAGTCACCTCCACACCTTGCGGTGCTTCCAGATCTGGCCTATCAACCCAGTCGTCTACTGGGAGCCTTACCCCATCAAGTGGGTGGGAATACTCATCTCGAAGCAGGCTTCCCGCTTAGATGCTTTCAGCGGTTATCCCTCCCGAACGTAGCCAACCAGCCATGCCCTTGGCAGAACAACTGGCACACCAGAGGTTCGTCCGTCCCGGTCCTCTCGTACTAGGGACAGCCCTTCTCAATATTCCTGCGCGCACAGAGGATAGGGACCGAACTGTCTCACGACGTTCTAAACCCAGCTCGCGTACCGCTTTAATGGGCGAACAGCCCAACCCTTGGGACCGACTCCAGCCCCAGGATGCGACGAGCCGACATCGAGGTGCCAAACCATCCCGTCGATATGGAC
>NZ_JBHYTK010000101.1:0-11336 GCF_042749255.1 Streptomyces sp. NPDC059524
GACACTCACATACACAAACACCCCTCACGCCGCCCCCACCCACCCCCCCCCCCCCCCCCGCTCACCCTAACTAACTCAAAGCCCTGATGGCGTCCGACCCACCCGACGCGCCCCGCCACCCCCGGGAGGCTGGGAAGGGCCATGCGGTGCATCGTCGTCGCCCGCGCCCCGCCGCACCATCGGGGAGATCCCCGATTTGTGGGTCGCCCCGGTGCGGGACTCGGTCGATCAGACCTTGGGCGGCGACGCCTGCGGAGGGCTAGCCCAGCGGGAGGCCACCGAGCGTCGATCCCTGGATGTTCTGCGTGACTCCCTGTCCGGCGGTCGCCTGGTCGAGCAGACCGCCGCCCAGGCTGGGCAGGTCGGCGTTGTTGTTCTCGCCGACCGGGCCGAGGGGAGTGGGGAGCGAGGCCGGGGCGATCTGGGTGGTGGCCGCCTGGGCCGTACCGGCTGTGGCCAGGGCGGCACCGGCGACGGCGCAGGTGGCAAGGACGCGCATGATGTTCGACATGACCTGCAAACGATCACCGGCCTCGCGAGTCACACACGAACGGTGCGAGTGACGGGCAGGACTACTGCGCCGTGGGGTCCGACTCCGCTCCGACCGTGGACAACCAGGCGTCGGCGATGAGCCGGTGCCCCAGCGGGGTCGGGTGGACGCCGTCCCCGGCAAGGTCCGCCGCGCGGTGGTCGTGGGCGGCGCGTTGCAGGACGAGATCGGCGCGCACCACCTGCGCTCCGTGGCGCGTAGCGGCCCGCAACACGGCCTCGATGCGCGGCTCCAGGTCCTCGAACCACGCTTCCTGCCCCGGCTCCACCGGGAGGAGGAACGGGGTGATGACGACCAGCCGAGGAGCGAGCCGCTGCGCGGTGACGGCCAGCAGGCGGTCCAGGCACGCCTGGAACTCGGTGACGGGGCTCAGCACGCCCTTGTCGTAGCGTCGCCAGGTGTCGTTGATGCCGATCTTGACGGTGACCACGGTGGGTTCCTCGTCGAGGACGTCCGTCGTCCAGCGGGCTTCGAGGTCGTACACGCGATGGCCGTTGATCCCCCGGTTGACGATCCGGGGCCCTGGGCCGCTCTCCCCGCCCTCCCTCAGCGACCGGGCGATCTCGCTGACGTAGCCGTTGCCGAGGGAGGCGGCGTCCGCGCGGTCGCGACCCGCGTCGGTGATGGAGTCACCGATGAACAGGAGTGTGTCGTCGTTCGTGAGGTGCGTGTGCATGGCTGCCGTCCGGGGAGAGAGGAGAAGAAGTCAACTATGGATGTCGTGTGAGGGATTGACCGGCCGACTGTCTCAGGGTGGATGCCTCGCGGGCCAGGATCTCGGGGTCGTCGCCGGGGACGAACTCCAGGAGCGCGTCCATGCCCCGGCCGCCCAGAAGGCCGAGAGCGGCGGTCCACAACCCCGCGCGCTCCGCCAAGGGGCGGCGCGTGTTGCCCGGCCACCAGGAGAACGCGTGGACGGCGGCGACCCGGTCGCCGAGCCGGGCGAGCCCCGCCAGTGCCTCCTCGTCGGGAACGTCTTGGGGCGGCTGCCAGTACGTGTGGAAATTGTCCGCGTCCACCTCGTCCAGCAGCCGGAGGGTGGAGTCGACCGTGTCGGTGAGGGTGTTGCCGTGGAACTCGGTCGCGAGCGTGAGGCCGTGGTCCGCGGCGATCCGGGCAGCCTCCCGCAGGCGGCGTACCGTCCCGTGCCGCTCGTCGGGCAGGACGTACCGGGATCCGGTGCCGCCCGCCCAGACGCGGATCCGCCGCGCTCCGAGCAGCGCCGCGGCGCGGGCGACGGCGGGGAATCCGGCCGCCTCCCCCGGGCAGGCGCGGAAGTAGGAACCGTAGGAACAGCACGTCAGTCCGTAGCGGTCGGAGATTTCCCGGACCGCGCGGACGGTGCTCGGGTCGTCGGCGGGGGCGTGCACGTCCGCGCCCCACTCGATGACCTCGAGGCCCGCGTGGAGGGCGTACCGCGCGACCTCGAGCGCGGGCAGCCGGCGGAAGGTGACCGAGCAGAGGCCCAACCGGGTGGGCCCCGCGTCCGGGACGGGGGCTGCCCCGCCGGCTCGGCTGTTCGTCCCGGTCATGGCACTGCCTACCTTCTGTCTTCCTCGTGCGGTGGCGCGGGTGGGGTGAAGCGGCCGCCCCCACAGACGGCCGCTTCAAGGGGGCGCGAGTGGTCAACCCGGGTTCGGTCAGGGGGCGTTCGGCCCCACGTCCGATGGCGTGAGCGGGTGACGCGGCGCGGGCGCCGTGGAGTACTCGTCGGCGCCGATGTCCCGGACGCTGCCGCGCGGGTCCCCGTCGACGTCGTCGGTGACGGGCGTACCGGCGAGGGTGGCGGCGCCGATCGCCGGGCTGGCCGAGGTCAGGCGCATGACCCCGTCGGCGCCCTGGGCGAGGCGCGGGTCGGCCCGGGTGAAGCCGCCGGCGGGGATGTTGCCGTCGGAGGCCGCGCCCCACAGCAGGTTGCTCTGCCAGGTGAAGCCGGAGGTGGCGCCCATGGCGACGAGGCTGCCCGCGTCGCCGACGAGCAGGTTGTCGGCGACGACGACGTCCCGCGGCTCGTACGTCCGGGTCTCTCCCGAGAGCGTCTCGTTGTTGCCGATCAGGGAGTTGTGGGCGATGAGGGCGCGGTCGCAGGCGTCGTTGCCGCGTCGCTCGTCCTCCGTCTCGCCGTCGTGGTGGTCGCGCGTGGTGCCGCTGCCGATCACCAGGGCACGGCCGGACAGCCCGCTGACGTAGTTGTTGAGGATCTTGTGGTCGTTGCCGTAGACACGGATGCCTTCCTCGCCGCCGATCAGATGATTGCTCTGGACGGTGGAGCGGTTGCCGTGGCGCAGGACGATGCCGCCGAGGCTGTCGCGGACGGTGTTGTACCGGACGGTGTTGTCCGAGGACTTCACGGAGATGGCTTCGGGGTCGCCGTTGCAGCGCTCGAAGAGGTTGTACTCGACGAGGGCGTTGGCGCTGGACAGGGCGCGGCCGCTGACGCCGAGGCGGATGGGCTCGCCGCCGTTGGACCCGCCGAAGCTGTGGTCGGAGAAGTGGTTCCGCAGGATGTGCAGGTTCTGGGCCATGTCCGTGGAGCCGGGGCCGTCCACGACGAGGAAGATGCCCGCGGTGGTCTTGTCGTGGAAATGGTTCCGGTCGATCTTCGAGTCGTTCGACCGTACGACGACCCAGTAGGGGTCCCCGGTGTCGGCGAACTGGAAGTCGTTGCGGGTCAGCCGGATCGACGAGCAGTTGGCCGGCAGTTCGAGGGTGGTGCTCTGCCGGAAGGCGAAGCCGCTGAGGGTGATGTGACTGGAGTTGCTCAGGACGAAACCGCGCTCGCCCTTGAGCACGGCGCCGCCGCGGCTCTGGGACACGATGGTGATCGGTGCGCTGCTCGTCCCGTGCTTGCCGGAGACGGTGAGGGCGCCCCCGGACGGGACCGTGTAGGTGCCGTCGGCGACGACGATCCGGTCCCCGGGCGCCGCGTTGTTGATCGCGTTCTGCAGCGCGGTCAGCGACGAGACCGGGATGTCGGCCGCCGACGCGCTGGTGGTCAGCGCGGTGCCGACGGGGACGGTGGCGAGTGCGGCCACGGTGGCGGTTCTGAGGAACGTGCGTCGTTGCATGGTGCCTCCTTCATGGGTGGGGGACAGGAGCTCGGGGACGGGAGTTGAGGGCTGGGAGCCGAGGGGACAGGGGTTCAGGGGGCCTCGGGGCCGACGTCGGCAGGCGTCAGGGGGCCGCGCCCCGGCCTGCGCGAGGAGTACTCGTGCGCGCCCACGTCGCGGAGTCGGCCGCGCGGCAGACCGTCGATGTCGTGGGTGACGGGCGGACGGCGGAGCGTGCCGGCGTCGATCGCCGGGCTGTCGGCGGCCGGGCGGGCGACCCCGTACGCGTCCGTCACCAGGCGTGGGTCGGCCCGGACGCCGCCTGTGGCGGGCATGTCGCCGTCGGCGGCGGCGCCCCACAGGATGTTGCCCGACCAGGTGAAGCGCACGGTGGCGGCCATCGCGACCAACTGGCCGGTGTCCGCGACGAAGAGGTTGTCGGCGACGGTGACATCGCGCGGCTCGTGCGGGCGCCGGCTCTCGCCGGACAGTGTGCCGGCGTTGTTCACCAGGGTGTTGTAGGCGATGAGGACACGATCGGGGGCGTCGTTGCCGCGCCGCGCGTCGGGCGATTCGCCGGGCAGGTGGTCGCGCTCCGAACCGCTGCCGATCACCAGGGCGCGCCCCGACAGGCCCGAGAGGTGGTTGTTGACGATCATGTGGTCGTTGCCGTAAATCCGGATGCCTTCGGTGCCGTCGACGAGGTGGTTGGCGTCCACCCGATTGCGGTTGCCGTGGCGCAGGACGATGCCGCCGAGGCTGTCGCGGATCGTGTTGTGCCGGATGACGTTGTCGGAGCTCTTCACGGAGATGGCCTCCGGGTCGCCGTCGCAGCGTTCGAAGAGGTTGTGCTCGACGAGGGCGTGGGCGCTGGACAGGGCGCGGGGGCTGACGCCGAGGCGGATGGGTTCGCCGCCGTTGGACCCGCCGAAGGTGTGGTCGGAGAAGTGGTTGTGGTGGATGTGGACGCGCTCGGCCATCTCGTCCGTGCCCGCGCCCTCCACCCCGAGGTAGATCCCGAGCGTGCTCTTGCCGTGGAAGTGGTTGCGGTCGACCGTGCTGTCGTCCGCGCGGACCATCACCCAGTGCAGGCCCTCGATGTCGGCCAGCTGGAAGTCGTTGCGCGTGAGTCTGATGTGGGAGCAGTCCGGCGGGAGGTCCAGGGTGGTGCTCTGCCGGAACGCGAACCCGCTGATGGTGATGTGGTGGGAGGCCTCGAAGACGAAGCTCTGTTCGCCCTGGAGGACGACGCCCCCGCGGGTCTCGGCGGCGACGGTCACGGGCGCGCTCTCGGTGCCGCGCTTGTTCCGTACGAGGAGGGGGCTGCCCGCCGGGACGGTGTAGGTGCCGTCGGCGACGACGATCCGGTCGCCCGGCCGCGCCCGGTCGATCGCCGCGCGGAGCTCGTCCAGGGTGCGGACCGTCGCGCGGGCCGGGAGGGCGCTCGCGGTCGGCAGGGCGCCGGTGGCGGCGAGTGCCACCGCTGCCGCGGTGCTCATGAGGAAGGTGCGGCGCTGCATGGTGCCTCCGTGAGGGTGCGGTGGGCGGTCTGAGGGGGACGGGGTACGGGGTCAGGCGTCTGCGGTGCCGTCCAGGAACAGTTCGATGACGGGGACGGGGGTGTCGGGGCGGCGTACGGGGATCTGGAGCGTGAGCGTTCCGGCGGGCTGTCCGCCCATCTCGGTGTTGACCGCGGGCCGGTTCGGCTCGATGTGGACCGGGACGATCTCGGAGGCGTCGTTGAGCAGTTGGGCGTAGCGCACCCGGCCGGCCAGGCCCGGCAGGTGCAGGTGGCGCAGCGGCCAGGCGAACAGATGGACGTAGAGACGGTCGCCGCGCTGCGTGTAGCGGCATTCGGCGGGGGCGGTGTACGCGGACGGGCCGCAGCCGCGGACCGAGCGCTCGTGCAGATCCACCCACCGGCCGATCTCGCCCAGGACCTCGGTGTCGCGGGCGTCGAGGTCGCCGCGGCCGGTGGGGCCCACGTTGAGCAGCAGGTTGCCGCCCTTCGACACTCCGTCGACGAGCATGCGGATCAGCAGGTCCGCGCTCTTGCGGTCGAGGTTGTCGCGGTCGTAGCCCCAACTGCCGTTCAGCGTCTGACAGGCCTCCCAGACCAGGGGCCGGCCGTTCTCGGTCATCGGGCCGGACGGCTGGTACTGCTCGGGGGTGACGAAGTCGCCGGGCAGGCCGGTCCGGTCGTTGACGAGCACGTGCGGCTGGAGTGCGCGGACCGTCTCCAGGAGCCTCGGGGAGTCCCAGTCGTCGGGGCCCTTGCCGCCCCACCAGGTGCGTCCGGCGTAGGAGAAGTCGAAGAACAGGTAGTCGATCCGCCCGAACGAGGTCAGCAGCTCGCGGACCTGCCCGTGGAGGTAGCGCTGGTAGGCACGGATGTCCCGGTCGGCGTGGGCGGCCTTGAACTCCTCGTCGTCGCGCTGCGGATGGGTGCCGTCGACGGGGAAGGAGGGGTGGTGCCAGTCGATCAGGGAGTAGTAGAGCCCGACCTGGAGTCCTTCGGCGCGGCACGCCTCGACGAACGGGCCGACGAGGTCGCGGCCGTGCGGGGTGTTGGTGACCTTGTAGTCGGTCAGGGCGCTGTCCCACAGGCAGAAGCCGTCGTGGTGCTTGGTGGTGAGGACGACATAGCGCATGCCGGCGGCCTTGGCGGTCCTGGCCCATTGGACGGGGTCGTAGCGGTCGGGGTCGAAGTGGTCGAAGTAGACCTGGTACTGCTCGTCGGTCAGCCGCTCCCGGTTCTTGACCCACTCGTGCCGTGCGGCGAGGGAGTACAGGCCCCAGTGGACGAACATGCCGAACCGGGCGGTGGTGAACCAGCCGGGATCCGGAGCCCCTTCGGGAGCCGGGGGAGCGGAGGGGTGTGCGGCGGCGGACGGCACGGGGCATCTTTCCTTCTCGTACACGGGCGGGGCGGGCGCGGAACCGGAGGGGGTCAGCCCTTCAGGGCGCCGGAGGACAGGCCGCTCACGAAGGAGCGCTGGAAGAACAGGAAGACGATCACGGAGGGCAGCAGGGCGAGCAGCGAGGCCGCCATGACGACTCCGGGCGTGACCGCGGGATCGATCCGCAGGGTGCGCAGCGCGAGCGGCAGCGTGTACGAGGAGGAGTCGGTGGAGACCAGCAGCGGCAGCAGGTACTGGTCCCAGATCATGGTGAAGCCGAACACCCCGATGACGCCCAGCGCGGGCTTGCACATCGGCAGGATGATCTGGGCGAAGATCCGCAGGTCGCCGGCGCCGTCGATGCGCGCGGCCTCCTCGAGCTCGCGGGGCACGTCCTTCATGAACTCGGTCATCACCAGGATGGAGAAACCCCAGGCGCCCAGGGGCACGATCATCCCGGCCAGGGTGCCGACGAGGTTGAAGTGGACGACCGGAAGGTCGGACAGGATCAGGGAGAGGGGCAGCGCGAGGATCTCCTCGGGCAGCATCAGCGTCGCCAGGATGGCGACGAGGACCAGTGCCATGCCGGGGAACTTCTTGCGGGCCAGCGCGTACCCGGCCAGGACGGACACCGCGACCTGGAGCAGCAGGCCGAAGCCGACCACGAGGAACGAGTTCAGCAGGTAGGCGAGCACCCCCTGGTCGAACGCGATCCGGAAGTTGTCGAGCGTGAGCCCGGAGGGGACGACGCTCAGCTGGGTCGGGTCCTTGACGTGGCCGAACGCGCTGACGAGCAGCGCGAGCAGCGGCCCGGCGAAGACGACGAGGACCAGGAGGTGGACGACGGCCTTGAGGACCCGTCCGCCGGCGCTGCGGCTCTCGGTGAGGCCCAGCGCGGTCTCGGTGTGCGCACTCACTTGCTCTCCCTGCGCCGCAGCAGTTGGACGACGACGGTCAGGATCAGCGTCGCGACGAACAGCAGGACGGCGCCCGCCGCTCCGACGCCGAGCCGGTTCTGCTCGAGTCCGAGCTTGTAGATGAGGGTCATGACGACCTCGGTGGAGCCGTCCGGGCCACCGTTGGTGAGCAGGAACACCTCGGTGAACACCCGCAGTCCGCGGATCGCGGCGAGGATGAACAGGATCGAGAACACCGACCGCAGACCGGGCACGGTCACGTGCCACACCCGCTGCCACCGGGACGCCCCGTCGACCTTCGCCGCCTCGTACAGGCCGCGGTCCACACTCGTCAGACCCGCGAGGATGATCATCATGTCGTAGGGGGCGCCGCGCCAGATCCCGGTGAGCATGATCGAGGCCATCGAGGTGTCCGGATCGTTGATGAAGCCGGACGGGCCCCAACCCACCAGACCGAGCAGGGAGTTGAGCATGCCGTCCCCGGTCGGGTGGTACATGATCCGCCACAGCTCGGCGACGACCGCGATCGGCACCACCACCGGGAGGAACGCCGCGGAGCGCACGAACCCGAGCCGGCGGCTCTGCCCCTCCATCAGCAGGGCGAGGACGAGGCCCAGCGCCATCGAGCCGGCCGTCTGTCCGGCGGCCAGGACGACCGTGTGCCAGGCGGCCTCACGGAATCCGGCGGACTCGAGCACCGTGGCGTAGTTGTCGGTGCCGACCCATCTGTTCCCCAGGTACGGCTGGACGTCCTGGAAGGACATGGTCAGCGCGTTCGCCATGGGGATGAACTTGAAGTACAGGAAGAGGATCAGCGCGGGGGCCAGGAAGAGCCAGGGCGTCCACCACCGGCCGGACCTGCGGTCGCGCGCCCGGCGGCCGGCGGAAGCGCCGCCTCTGCGGCCTTCCTTGTGCGTACCGGGCACACCGGGCGCGGCAGCCGTGGAGGCCGCCGGCTCGGCCTGGTCGAGGCTCATGACGCGGAGATCCCCTGCTCCTCGAGGATGCCGGCGAGCTGCTTGTCGAGCTCACGGAGCTTGGTCTGGGTGTCCAGGCCGCAGTCGGCCATGAGGGCGTTCAGAGTGTCGGCGGTCGCCTGGCGCACCGGCGTCCAGTTCGGGATGGACGGCGCGTACCGGCCGGAGTCCTGGTACACCTGCGCGTACGTCTTCCAGCGGGGGTCGGGGCGCACCTGGGAGATGTCGACGGACTTGTTGACGGGAAGCTGCACGGTGTAGGCGGTGTCGCCCTCCATGCCCGTCCGCTGCCCCTCGGCCGAGACCGCGAAGGAGGCGAACGCGTCCTGGCCGGCCCGGTTGTCGGAGCCCGCCATCAGATAGACGGAGCCGCCTTCTGCGAGGACGGTGGAGTCCTTGGGTCCCTTGGGCATCGGGACGACCTCGTACTTGTCCTTGCCGAGCGTCTCGTCGAAGCGGGGCAGCAGGTAGGGGCCGACGACGAACATGCCGGTCTTGCCGGACTCGAACGTCTCGTTCGTCGGCGGGGTGTCCATGGTCACGGCGCCGGGCTGGACGGCCTTGTCCTTGCAGCCCAGGTCGCGGAACCACTGCACCGCCTCGGCCGAGGCCTTGCTGGTCATCGCGGGCTTGTACGTGCCCTTGCCCGCCTCGGTGATGAAGTCGCCGCCCGCGGCCCACAGGAAGTTGGAGAAGTACCAGGAGGCGTACCCGCGCTTGGTGGACAGCGGGGCGGCGAGCCCGGACGTGTTCTTCTTGCCGTCGCCGTCGGGGTCCCGGGTGGTGAACGCCTTGGCCATGGCGGCGAAGTCGTCCCAGGTCTCGGGGACGTCGAGCTTCAGCTTCTGGCGCCAGTCCTTGCGGATGAGCAGCGCGGACGCCTGCGCCGAGTACGGCAGTCCGTACTGCTTGCCGTCCACGCTCTTCCCGGAGTCCAGGCCCTGGCCGATGATCTCCTTGCTGTCCTCGATCTTGTCGAGGTCGATCTCCCGCAGGAGTCCCTGACTGTGCATGGCGCCGAGCTGCGTCACGTCGTTCATGACGATGTCGGGGAGCTTCTTCTGGGCCGCCCGCTGCTGCAGCTTGGTCTCGAAGTCGTCGAAGATGGCCGTGACCTTGACCTTGTAGCCCGTGGCCTTCTGGAAGGCGGCGGCGAGCTTGACCGCGCCCTGCTCGCCGGGCCCGCCGGGCGTCGTCCGCGTCCAGAGCTCCAGGGTGGCCTTCTTGTTCTGCTTGGCGTCCACTCCCGCGGGCCCGGACGAACAGCTGGTGAGGACCAGCGCCGAGGC
Organism: Streptomyces sp. NPDC059524; assembly: GCF_042749255.1. Taxonomy (NCBI): domain Bacteria; kingdom Bacillati; phylum Actinomycetota; class Actinomycetes; order Kitasatosporales; family Streptomycetaceae; genus Streptomyces; species Streptomyces sp. NPDC059524. The sequence goes on from NZ_JBHYTK010000101.1 coordinate 9,684, forward strand.
GAGGACACCGGCACCGACCCATCGCGATCTCTGCATGACAACTCCCGTTCGGACGCACCACAGTTGGCCTGGAAAGCGCTTGCTGGGAACGTAGCGGGGCCGGAAACAGCGGTCAATACTCCGATGAATCTGAAAGTGCTTCAGGTGGCCGGCGCGCCTCCCGTGGGCTCCCCGCGGTGGCGGGCCTCCGCGGGTGAGGGCATGCCGGAGATGCTCCCCGCTCCATAAAATGCCTGCTCTGAAAGGGTTTTCAGATGTTCGAGGAGTCGGTCACTCAGGTGCGGGAAGCCGGTGTGGGGAGGTCGCCCCCGTCGGGCGGTGGGCGACAAGATGTCCGAGATTCTCGCTAGGTCCCTCCAGTCATCCGATGTATCGTCCGTGCCAGCCGCAGGGCATGCGTATCAAACAAGCCACACCACTGCGCATCACCCGAGCGCACGTTTTCGCACACACCCGAACCCGGGGGAGTGGCTGTCCCGCCGGCCCTCCACCCGCCTTCCGGATCCGCCGAAGGAGACCCGCCCGGCATGAACGCACCGGCCACCACCCCCACCGCTCTGCTGGTCATGGAGAAGGAACGCCGGGCGGACGTCTATCCGCCCGAGGTGACCGCCGGCCTCGGCCGGCTCGTCCACTGGCAGGCACCGCCGCTCACGAGAGAGGAACTCGCCGACGCCCCCGGCGTTCTGCGGGACGTCGACCTCCTGCTCACCGGCTGGGGCGCGCCCGTCCTGGACACCGCACTGCTCGGGCAGGCGCCCCGGCTGCGCGCCGTGTTCGTGGCGGCGGGGTCCGTACGCCACCTGACCACTCCCGAGTTCTGGGCGCGCGGCATCCCGATCGTCTCGGCCGCCGCGGCCAATGCCGTCCCGGTGGCGGAGTTCACCCTCGCCCAGGTCCTGCTCGGCCTGAAGCAGGCGCACCGCATCGCCCGGGACGTCGCGCAGCACCGCCGGTTCCCGCGCGACCCCGAGGTCGCGGGCGGGTACCGGGCGCGGGTCGGCCTGTGGGGGCTCGGCCACATCGGCCGTCTCGTCGCCGGGCACCTCTCCCGCTTCGACGTCGAGGTCGTCGCCACCGATCCCGCGGCCTCGCCGGACACCGCCCGGCAGGCAGGCGTCCGGCTGGTCGGCATCGAGGAACTGTTCGCCACCTGCCAGGTGGTCAGCCTCCACGCCCCGCTGCTGCCCGCGACCCGAGGTGCCATCGGGGAGAGCCTGCTGAACTCCCTGGAACCGGGCGCGACGCTGATCAACACCGCGCGCGGCGCCCTGATCGACGAACCGGCCGCCGTACGGGTCCTGCGGGCCAGGCCGGATCTCACCGCCGTCCTCGACGTCACGCACCCCGAGCCCCCGGCCCCGGACTCGCCGCTGTTCACGCTGCCCAACGTCGTCCTGACCCCGCACATCGCGGGCGCCCTCGGCGCCGAGCGCCACCGCCTCGGTCAGCTCGTGCTCGACGAGGTCCGCCGCTTCACGCTCGGCGAGCCGCTCCAGCACGCCCTCGACCCGGCCCGCGCCGCGTCGCTCGCCTGACATCTCCCTCGGTGCGGCGCCTGCCGGACAGCGGTGCACGTCCGGCACCCCCCGCGCGGCACCCCCGGGGGCGCGCCCCCGGGCGGAGCGGCCGGTCCCCCAGGGGCTCCAGACG
>NZ_JBHYTK010000101.1:11346-11956 GCF_042749255.1 Streptomyces sp. NPDC059524
TCGCGACGTCTCAGAACAGACGTCCCCCCGCACCACACCCGTCCCCCTGCTCGGGGCCTCCGGGCCGCGCCTGGGGGGGCGGGCGGCGCGCGGGGGGGGGCCCCGCCCGCCCCGCCGCCGCGCGGCACCACCGGGTCCGCGCCGCCGGCCGATCGGGCCTGTCCCCATGGCGCACCTCAGGTTTCCGGTCGGGCCCGAGTCGATGGACTCCTTGCGACCCTCACCTTGCCGTGAGCCGTCGCCGTGCCGTCGCCACGCCGCTAACGCCCGGTCGCTGTTTGACTTCCGGGCCTGCTGACCTGCACCTTCGAGCCTCATCTCCGGGCCCGGGACAGTCTCATCGGCCCGCGTTCATGCTCGGCGAGGAGGCGTCGCGGGCCCTGCGTACCGGCTCGCCCGTGCCGTCCGCCGGCACGGACCAGACGTCCGAAGAGCCGCGCGCCCGCCCGGGCAGGGCGTAGGCCACGGTCCCGTCGTCCAGCCACGCGGCCTGGTCGTGGGGGGGGGGGGGGGGCCCCCCCGCCGGGGGGGGCCGCCCGCTGTGCGACGGGGACCGGGACCCCCCCCGGGGCCCCGCCCCCGCGCCCCCCCCCCCACCAGGTACGGCGCC
>NZ_JBHYTK010000101.1:11966-21861 GCF_042749255.1 Streptomyces sp. NPDC059524
CCGACGTCCTAAGAGCGGCGCGCCGCCCGGGGCCGGGCTTTGCCCACGGACCCGACGTCCACCCACGGGGCCTGCTCGACGACGCTGCGCGTCTCCGCCTGCGCGGTGTCGCGCAGCGTCTTCAGGTCGAGGACGTGCAGCCGCCAGGGATCCGAGCCGCTGTCCCGCACCCGCTTCTTGTACGCGACGCGGGTGCCGTCGGGCGACAGCGACGGACACTCGACGTTCTCCCGCAGGGCACGCGCAGTCCAGGCCTTGAAGTCGCCCTCGACCAGGTACGTCCTGCCGCGCGTCGCCACCGTGGCGTAGAAGCGGTTGTCGTCCCGGGCGAACGTGATGCCCCAGAAGTTCACGTCGGACGCGGCGTAGCGCCGGCCGTCGAGGGTCAGCTGCAGGGTCTCCACGTTCTTGACGAGATAGCCGGTCCGGGTGTCGAGGATCCCGCTGCGGGTGGAGAAGGAGCCGCCGGAGTACGAGTCTCCGGTGACGAACACCGTCCAGGAGACCATCCGCCCGGACGGCGACACGCGGGCCCGGTTGGGTGTCCCGCCGAACGTGACCGTGCGCCGCGGACGCAGCGACCGGTCCAGGACGATCGCCTGGGTCCGGGGCGGGATCCCGGGTTTGGTGGTGAGGCACACGGCGCCGGAGCCGCTCGCGTAGAACCGGCGGCAGGACAGCGCCGTCTGCCGGGCGCCCCCCTTGCCGAGCGCGGCGACCTTCCCGTCGGCCGTACGGACGTACAGGCCGGGGGTGTTGTCGAGGGTGACGTGCGAGGACCCGGTGGCGGGCCCACCGCGATCGGCGGCCCGGACCGTGTACACGACGGCGAACGCGGCCAGGACGACAGCGGCCAGGGACACGGCGCCCACCCGGGCGCGCGGGGACAGCGTGGGGGTCATGCGGACTCCGTCGGGTGCGCGGGCAACAGGAAACGGGCGAGGAGGAGCGTGGCCGTCAGCCCGGCGGCGGCGAGCGCCAGCGCGGCCTGCATGCTCCAGAGCGTCCACGCGGCGCCGAACAGCACCGACGCCAGCAGCCGCCCGACCGCCTGCCCCGACTGCAGCAGCGCCAGACCGGCCGCGCGCTGCTTCTCGGGGACGACCGGGCCGCCCAGGGCCATGAGGACTCCGTCGGTGGCCGCGTAGTAGGTGCCGAGCAGGACCAGCACGAGGACCGTCAGCGGCCATCCCGGGACGGGGGAGAAGAGGACCAGGTAGACGCCGAGCAGCCCCAAGTGGCCCCACAGATAAGGGATCCGGCGCCCGAGTCGGTCCGCCGCGCGGCCGACGGGGACGGCGAGGAGCAGGTAGACGGCCGCGCTGCCCAGCGGCAGCAGAGGGAAGTAGACCGTGTCGAGGTCGAGGCGCTTCTGGAGGACGAGGTAGAGGAAGCCGTCGCCGACCGACATCAGGCCGAGCAGGGACGCGGCGACCAGCACGCGGCGGAACGCGGGGACCGCGGGCAACCGGAGGGCCGCGCGCAGGTCGGACGGACGGGACGTGGCGGCCGCGGGTGACGGGTGCGCCGGTACGAACGCGTACAGGAGCACGACCCCGAACAGACCGAAGCAGAAGCTGACGAGGAACACGACGTCGTACGCGTCCACCGCGAGCCACAGCAGCGCGAACGCCGCGAGAGGGCCCAGCAGCGCACCGGTCGTGTCCATCGCGCGATGCACACCGAAGGCGCGGCCGAGGTCCCGCTCGGCGCAGGAGAGCGAGATCATCGCGTCGCGCGGCGCCGTCCGCACGCCCTTGCCGACCCGGTCGGCGGCGAGCGTCGCCGAGATCGCCGCGGTGGAGCCGCCGGCGAGCAGCAGCCCCAGCTTGCACACCGCGGACAGGGCGTAGCCGGCCCCGGCGACGAGCCGGTGGCGCTGCCGGCGGTCGGCGAGATGCCCGCCGGCCAGACGGACGACGGCGGAGACTCCGTTGTACAGCCCGTCCAGGAACCCGAACTGCAGTGGATTGAGACCCAGTTGGAGGACGAAGTAGAGAGGGAGGACCGCGGTGACCATCTCGGAGGAGATGTCGGTCACCAGGCTGACCGCACCGAGCGCGAGGACCGTGGAGGCGACACGGGTGCGGCGCGCGGGGCGTTCGGGGGCGGCCTGGACGGTCGAGGGGGGACCGCTCCGGCCGGCGGCGAGATACATGTGAACTCCCGGGAGGCGCCCCGGGCGCGCCCGTGCTCACGGACGCGCCCGGGGCACTGGTGGCGGCCGGTCAGTGGCAGGAGTAGGTGGGGCTGGTGTCGAGCACCGTTCCGTCCGTGCCGACGAACTGCGAGCGGAACCCGGTGTCGGTGAAGTCGAGCTTCAGCACACCGAACTTGTCCCAGATGCGCTTCGCGCTGTTGGGCTGGACCGTGTCGCCCGCACCGTACAGATCCTTGCCGCCCGCGCCGCCGATGATCTCGACGATGCCGTTCGGGTCGGCCTTCGCGTCCCGGGTCTGCGGGGCGAACCGCTCGTAGTGGTGGTCGTGGCCGTTGAGCACGAGCTCGGCGCCGGACGACTCGAGCAGCTCCCACACCGGCCGGCTCACCGGCACGTTCCCGTGGTCGCCGGAGCTGAACAGCGGCTCGTGCCAGTACGCGGCCACGCACTTCTTGCCGTTCGCGGCGAGGTCCGCCTTGAGCCAGTCGAGCTGCTCGCGCTCGTCGAAGCGGTTGGAGTTGAGCGCGACGAAGTGCCAGTTCCCGCGGTTGTACGAGTACCACATCTTGCCCTGCGGGGTGGCCCGGGAGCCGAAGTACTCGCGGTAGGCCTTCTCGTCGCGGTTCTCGTAGTCGTCGTACGACTCGTGGTTGCCCGGCACCGGGTAGGTGTTCGCCTTGAAGCGGCCCCAGGACTTGTCGTAGTAGTTCTTGAAGTCGTCGAGGTGGGCGTCGTCGTACTGGTTGTCGCCCAGTGTGAGGTAGAAGGCCGGGTCGATGGCCTCGGCCCGGTCGGCGGTCTTGAAGTGCTGGCAGCCCGCGTCGCCCTGGTCACAGCGGTCGGCGATGTCACCCGCGCCGACGACCGTGAACGCGCCGGCGGGCGGGTCGGTCGGCGGGTCGGTCGGGCCGGGGCCCGCGCCGGTGGTCCCGTAGGCCTCCACCTCGAACAGCGAGTAGCCGTACGCGGTGCCGCGCGCCGTTCCGTAGACCCGCAGGTAGCGGCCCTTGCCGTTCAGGCCGGTCCATTCGTCGGTGCCGCCGTTGCCGTTCGCCTCGACGGCGAGCTGGTTCCAGGAGGTGCCGTCGGCGGAGATCTCGACCCGGTAGCCCTTGGCGTACGCGGCCTCCCACAGCAGCTTCACACGGGAGACGGTGGAGTTCTCTCCGAGGTCGACACGGAGCCACTGCGGGTCAGAGCCCTCCTTGCTGGCCCACCGGGTGGCGGGGTCGCCGTCGACCGCGCGGCCGGCGGTGAGCGCCGAGTCCTCGTCGGAGGACGAGGTCGCGGGCCTGCCCCGGGAGATCAACTGTTCGTCCCCGCCGCCGGGTTCACCAGTGGTGGTGGGGGAGGGGGTCGGGGACGTGCCCGGCTCGGGGTCCGACGTGATCTCGAACGGCTCTCCGTAGACGTGCCAGGACAGGGGCGTGTCGAGCCGCAGATTCCGGTCGTCGAGGAACACCCGCTGCGCGGTGTCCACCCGGCTCGTGTCCTCGTGCGCGGCCTCCTTCTTCATCTCCGTCACGCGGGCGTCGAGGAACGCGTTGAGGTACGTGGTCTCGTCACCGCCCTCGGCCGGAGTGTCCGCCTCGGCGCGCGCCGCGTCCCGGATGGAGTCGAAGCCCTCCTGGCCGTGCATCACGATCGCGTCGTAGTAGGCGAACTGGCCCAGCTCCTGCAGGTGGTCGCCCTTGGCGCGGGAGACGGCGGGGTCGAAGTAGACGCGGTCGCGTTCGTGCTCCTGCGCCGCCTGGAACTGCGAGGTCTGCGCGGCCTCCTTCCACGCGTCGGTGAAGCCGGGGTCGAGGCCCTCGTGCGAATCGGAGCCGTCGACCTCGCGCAGGGCGGGCAGGTACTCGGCGAGCGGGTTGTCGGGCACCTGGTCGGTGTAGTACTCGACGAGGTCGAGCATGTCGTGGGTGCCGGAGCAGAACCCGACGATGCCGGCGGTGTACCCGCGGCCGTCGTCGATGTCCTCGATGTAGTCGAACTGGTCCTTCCAGTCCAGCGACGAGTTCTCGGCGCTGGACACCAGGCGCATGGCGATCTCCTTCTTCACCGGGTCGTCGAGCCCGGTGGGAGCCGCCGCCTGACTGGTGTTCAGCAGAATCACCGCGGGGACGGCGGCGAGGACCATGGCCAGGGCGACCCTGAAGCCGGTCCTGCGCCGGCGTCGGTGGACGGGGGTGCGATGCCGCGATCCGGACGGCATCGAACGCCGTCGCGGAGTGGGGAGTGGCATGTGCTTCTCCGGTTTCTCGTCTGGCCGGGTGCGTCTCGCGCGAGCGGCGTGAAGCCGGCGGACTCGCGGGCCCGGCAGGGGAGTTCGGGGGCTGCGTGAAGGTGCGGAACCGTGCTGGACGAGCTGCGGAACTCTGAACCGTGCGTCCCTACCCGGACCACTGACTGATAGGAACCTTTCCTTTCTATTGGCAGAATCGCCCGCTCCGCAAGACGCGTGCACAAGCTGGTGCGACGGGAGAGGCGGCCTGGTGCGGACAAAAGGGGGTGTCCCGGGCGCATCGCGTCGACGGCGACGCCTGATGGGCGCGCGTCCGTTCGTCAACGCCGGGGCAGGGCGCCCTCTGTCCGGCGGTCGCGCCAGGCCGGGGCGAGCGCGGTGAGCATCAGCACGGCGGTGAGCGCGAAGGCCCACGGGTATCCGGTCCGGCCCGCGAGCACCCCGAAGCCGACGGCCCCGACGCCCATGCCCGCGTCGTAGGCGAAGTTCCACAAGGCGCTGACGGTGCCGTAACCGGAGGCGGGGACCTGCGCGTACATCAGCGTGAGCGTGGCGTTCTGCGTGATCCCGAAGCCGATCCCGAACACGGCCACCCCAAAGACGACCGCGACCGGACTGTGCGTCAGCGAGACGAGGAGCGTTCCGGCGGACGCGACGACCAGGCCGGGCAGGACCAGGCGGGCCGGACCGTGCCGGTCGCCGCGCCGGCCCGCGACCCAGCGCGCCGCGGTCGAGGGGCCGCGCGGGGGGCGCCAGCCCCCCCCCCCGCTTGTTGGGGGCCCCCCGCGGCGGCCGTTCCGGAACGGTGCATGCGCTGCCACTTGAGCCGGCTGCCGCCCACGAACGCGACCACCGACTGGATGACCACCAGGTACATCAACTGCCGGTAGACGAACAGCTGGAAGGGCAGTGCCCACAGCGTGCGCCGGCGCTCCCCGTCGAGCTTGAGGGCGTACGCGGCCACGGCGGTCTGGAGGCCGAGGAAGCCCAGCCAGGCCGCCACGGACGTCACCGGGGTGCCGGTGAACAGCGCGCTGTAGAGCATGAAGACGTCGATGACCGGGGCGAGCAGCGGCAGCAGGACCTGGAAGAGCAGCAGGTACGACAGGCCGCGGCGGCCGAAGCGGCCCGCGGGTCCGACCTCGATCACGGCGCGGCGGTGCTTCCACATCGCCTGGAGGGTGCCGTAGCACCAGCGGTAGCGCTGGCGCCACAACTGCCGCAGCGACGTGGGGACCTCGGTCCAGGCGACGGCCGTCTCCTCGTAGACGACGCGCCAGCCCGCCCGCCACAGCGCCATGGTGAGGTCGGTGTCCTCGGCGAGGGTGTCCTCGCTGAGGCCGCCGACACCCATGAGCGCGTCGAGACGGAAGGCGCCGATCGCGCCGGGCACCGTCGTCATGCACTCCAGGACCTCGAACATCCGCCGGTCCAGGTTGAACCCGAAGACGTACTCCAGGTGCTGCCAGCGGCCCAGCAGACGCTTGCGGTTGCCGACCTTGGTGTTGCCGCTGACCGCGCCGACCGCCGGGTGCGCGAGCGGCTGCACGAGGCGCTGGATCGCGTCCGGCTCGAAGACGGTGTCGGCGTCGACCATGACGACGTAGGGGCAACGGGCGTACGTGAGGCCGTGGTTGAGGGCGGCGGCCTTGCCCGCGTTCGGCTGGCACACCACCTGGACGCGGGAGTCGCGGCGGGCGTACTCCCGCGCGATCTCCACGGTGCGGTCGCCGGAGCCGTCGTCGACGACGACGATCTGCAGCCGCTGGTGGGTGGAGGCGAGCAGCGAGCGCAGGGTGGCGGCGATGCCCGCCTCCTCGTTGTACGCGGGCACGATCACGGTGACCGGGTCGCGGATCTCGCGCAGCCAGGGCGCCCCGGGCCGGTACCGCTCCAGGCGGCGCACATGCGCGCGGGCGAACAGGACGAGGAAGAGGAGGCGCAGCACCCCGAGGGCCGCGGCGGCGGTGAGCACCCAGGTGAGCGCGGAGACGAAGCCGCGGCCGAGCGACTGGAAGTGGATCAGGGCCGTGCCGAGCCAGCGTTCGGGTGCGCTGACCGGTTCCGTCGCGGGCGCCGTGGTGTCGACGCCCTCGGTGACGGTGGTGAAGCGGCGCGCGTGCGGGTCGGCGAGAAGCCGCTCGGTCTCGCGGAGGGCGAGGGAGGTCTGGCTGAACTGGCGGACCAGGCCGTCGGCGGGCTCGCGGCCGGGCTTGTCGGCGGCGACCAGGAGGTAGCCGTCGGCGGACGCGGCGCGCGCGGCGGGCCACTCCGCGCCGCACAGGGTGGCGACGGTGGTGGTCAGCGGCATCCGCAGCAGGGTGCTGCGGAATCCGTCGGCGCCCGCGAACGCGCCCTGGGTGAGCCGGAGTTCGAGCGCGGTGCGGGCGGCGGACGCGGTGCCGAGGTCGGCCCCGGTGTAGGTGTGGGAGCCGACCTCGTGGCCCTCGGCCCGGATCCGCCGGACCAGCGCGGGGTACTGCGCGGCCTTGGCGCCGTCGAGGAAGAACGTGGCGTGCGCGTGGTGGCGCCGCAGCAGGTCGAGCAGGCGCGGGGTCCAGGTCGGGTCGGGTCCGCCGTCGTAGGTGAGGGCGACGGTGCCCGGCGGCATCGACGCGGAGCGCACCCGGCCGCCGTCGACGCTCAGGACGGGGCCCGCGTCGGCGGCGGCCCGGGGCACGGGCGCGGTGCAGGGTTCCTTGGCCGCGGCGCCGTCGACCTCGTTCTGCGTCCAGCCCTGGAAGAGCAGGGCGCCGAAGAGGACCGGCAGGGTGAGGCCGATGAGCAGCCAGTGCGCCCTCGGGTCCCTCACTTGTTTGTGCCGTGCCGCCATCAGGCGACGGCGTCGAGGTTGCCGTCCGGTGGCCGGGTTCGCCACCCGTTCTCCATGTTCCAGTCACACATGGGAGGCGAGTGTATTGATGTGACCTTCGCTTAATTGGGGCATTGGGGAAACATCCGGGACCGATGTGACGCGTGACAAACGGCACACTTGCTGCTCCGCGTACAACCTTTCACGGGGTTCCGTCACGAGGTTCCGTCACGGGGTCGCGTTCTCGGTGACCGTGATCCTCCCCTTGCGGATCGTCACCAGACGCGGGGCCTTCTTCGCGAGGGCCGTGTCGTGGGTGACCATGACGAACGTGAGCCCGTGCTCCTTCCAGCGGTCCTCCAGCACGTCCATGACCTCGTCGCGCATGGACTCGTCGAGGTTGCCGGTGGGCTCGTCGGCGAGGAGGACCTTGGGGTTCTTCACGAGGGCGCGGGCGATGGCGACGCGCTGCTGCTGGCCGCCGGACATCTCCGACGGCAGGTGGCCGAGGCGCTCGCCGAGGCCCACCGAGCGCAGCGCCTCGGCGGCCCGCTCGCGGCGGTCGGCGGCCCGCAGGCCGAGCGGGACGAGGGCCGTCTCGACGTTCTCCTGCGCGGTGAGCGTCGGGATGAGGTTGAAGGACTGGAAGACGAAGCCGATGGACTCGGCGCGGACCTTGGTGAGCCGGGCCTCGGGCAGCTTCGCCAGGTCGGTGCCGTCGAGTTCGACGCTGCCCGCGGTGGGCCGGTCGAGGCCGCCGAGCATCTGGAGCAGGGTCGACTTGCCGCCGCCGGTGGGGCCCTGGATGACGAGCCGGTCGCCGTCGCCGATGGTCAGGTCGACGCCGGCCAGCGCCTCCACGGTGTCCTTGCCGCGCCGGTACTGCTTGGTGACGCCTCTGAGCTGATACATGCGGGAACTCCCGTGATGCGTACGAGGGTTGGAGCTGTGGAATGAGGGAGAGCGGTGCTCGGGGAGGGCGGTGCTCACTCGACGCGGCGCAGCGCGTCCGCCGGGCGCAGCCGGGAGGCCCGCCAGCCGCCGAACGCTCCGGCGACGAGACCGCCCGCGACGGCGAGGCCGACCGCGAGGGCGATCGTGGTCGCGGAGACGGGGGCGCTGAGCGCGATGTCGAGGCTCCTTCCGGCACCGGACGCGCGCATCATGCCGCCGCCCCCGCCGAAGCCGCCCGGACCGCCCGCGGATCCGCCGCCGCCCGCGCCGAGTTCGGCCGTGAGGGTGGGGCTGATCGCGGTGACGGCGTAGGCGCCGGCGAGGCCGACCGCGATACCGAGGGCGCCGCCGATGAGCCCGTTGACGACGGCCTCGCCGACGACCTGGCGGGTGACCCGGCCGGACTTCCAGCCGAGCGCCTTGAGCGTGCCGAACTCGCGCACGCGCCGGGACACGGCCGAGGAGGTGAGCAGACCGGCGACGAGGAACGCGGCGACGAGCACGGCGATCGACAGCCAGCGGCCGACGTTCGAGGCGAGGTCCGAGGCCGTGGACAGGGAGCCGGAGACGGTGGAGGCGAGGTCGGCGGAGGTGGTGACGGTGGTGCCCGGGACGTTCTTCTGGATGGCCGACTTGACCGCGTCGATCCGTTGCGAGTCGGTGGCCTTGACGTAGACCGTCGTGACCTTGTTCTTGGCGTCGGCGAGCGTCTGCGCCTGCTTCAGCGGCAGGTAGAGGTTGGCGGCCGCGTCCGCGCTGTCCGGGGTCGCGATGCCGATGACCTTGTACTTCGTGCCCTTGACGGTGACCGTGTCGTGCACGGCGAGCTTCTTCTCCTTGGCATAGGAGGCGTCGGCGACGGCGACCTTCGCGTTCGTCTCGGAGGTCTTGAAGGTCCGCCCCTTGGTGATCTTCGAGGAGGTCAGCGGGCCGAGCGCGCTGTTGGTGACGTCGGTGCCGTACACGGAGTACGCGTTGACGTCGAAGTCGGCGCCGCCGCCCTCGACGCGGCCCTGCGACTCGCCACCGCCGGTGCCACCGGGGCCGCCCTGGAAGCCGCCGCCGCCCTGGTCCTGCTTGAACTGCCCACGCGTGAACTGCCCGTCCACCTTCATCACTTGGAGGCTGAGCCCGCCCACGGTGTCGGCGACGCCGGGCTGCCCGGCGACCTTCGTGACGGTCGACGCGGCGAGGGTCTGGAAGCCCTGCACCATGACGCGGTCGCTGCTCTGCTTCCCGTCGTCACCGCTGTCCTTGGCGTCGAAGCGGAAGCGCGGGCGGGCACTGCCCCCGTCGGAGGGCGCGGCGGCGGCCTTGGTGACGGTCATGTCGGTGCCGAGCCCGTACAGCGACTGGAGGACCTTGTCCTGGGCCCGGTTCATGCCCGAGGACACGGAGTTGACGACGATGACGAGGGCGATGCCCAGCGCGAGCCCGGAGGCGACGACGAGGGCCGCCTTTCTGCGGCGGCGCAACTCGCGCCGGAGATACGTGAAGAACATCGAAGCCTCGCCGGATGACGGCCCACGGGACGGGGGCACGGACAGGAACGGCGAAACGCTAAGGACGGGCCGTAAGCGTGGGCTGAGGCCGGCATGAGAGTGCGATGAGAGCCCTGATTCAGGGCTTACGCACAGGTTTCCGGCCGGCCCCGGAGTCCCCGCGAGCACAGGGCCCCGGCATGCGCGGAGCCCCCGGGCGCGGGGGGGGGGGGGGGGCGGCGGGT
>NZ_JBHYTK010000101.1:21871-29611 GCF_042749255.1 Streptomyces sp. NPDC059524
CGTTTTCCCGGGTTTCCCAACTGGTTCCCGGCGGCCCCCGGCGCCCCCGCGCCCACGGGCCCCGGGCTGGCGGGGCCCCCCGCCCCGGGGTGCGGGCCGGGGCTCTGCGGTGGTGCGGAGAGCGGGCGGGATCAGGCGGCGGAGCCGGCCTTCCACTCGGCCCAGCTCAGGTTCCACCCGTTGAGGCCGTTGTCCGGCTGGACGGTCTTGTCGCCGGTGTTCTTCACGATGACGACGTCGCCGACCATCGAGTTGTCGTAGAACCAGGCACCCGGGGTGCTGGAGTCGCCCGCGCCCTTGGCGTCGGCGAGACCGACACAGCCGTGGCTGGTGTTGACCGAGCCGAAGATGGACTTGGCGCCCCAGTAGTTGCCGTGGATGAAGGTGCCGGAGTTCGACAGACGCATGGCGTGCGGCACGTCCTTGATGTCGTACTCGCCCTTGCCGTCGTCGTCCGTGAAGCCGACCGTCGCGCCGTTCATCCGGGTCTCCTTGAACTTCTCGGAGATCACCATCTGGCCCTCGTACGTCTTGTTCTCGGGCGAGCCGGCGGAGATCGGGATGGTCTTGACGACCTTGCCGTCACGGGTGACGGTCATCTGCTTGGTCTTGGCGTCGACCGTCGAGACCTGGTTGCGCCCGACCTTGAAGGTGACGGTCTTCTGCTGGACGCCGGTCACGCCGTTCGCGCCCTCGACGCCGTCGAGGTCCAGCTTCAGGGTGACGGTGGAGCCGCCCTTCCAGTAGTCCTCGGGGCGGAAGTCCAGGCGGTTGGCGTTGAACCAGTGGCCGACGACCTCCTGGCCGCTGCTGGAGGAGACCGTGATGTGGGACTGCACATCGGCCTTGTTCGTGATCGCCTTGTCGAAGTTGATCGAGACCGGCATGCCGACGCCGACGGTCGAACCGTCCTCCGGCGTGAAGTTACCGATGAAGCTGTTGGCCGGGGAGACGGTCGTGAACGACGCGTTCTCGTGCGCGACCCGGTTGCCCGAGTCCTTGGCCTCGGCGGCGATCTTGTACGTGGTCGACCGCTCGAGCTGGTTGGTGGGCTTCCAGCTCTTCTTGTCGGCCGATATCTGACCGGCGACCGCGGTGCCGTCGGCGGTCGTCATGGTGACGTCGGTGAGCGTGCCCTTGCTCACGGTGACCTTCGCGGCGTTGTTGATGCTCGCGTTGTCGGAGCCGTCCTTGGGCGCGATCTTGATCTCGGCCTGGGACGTCTTCTTCGCCGCGGCCTCGTCGGCCTGAGCGGCCTGGGATTCCTTCGTGCCGCTCGCCGAGCCGCCCGAATCGGCATCGCTCCCGCTGCACGCGGAGAGCACCAGCACGCCGCCGAGCACAGCGGACGCGGCCATCAGACCCTTGCGCCGCTTACCGTCCGTCATCACACGCTTCTCCATAGTCGCCGAATTACCCGACTTCCCGACGTCCCGGCCAGTCTCAGCCGTCCCGAGTGCGGTCACGGAGAACACAGGTGTTCCCCATACCCGTACACAACGCGGTGACCGGTTCGTCCCGTTCCCGAAAACGCTCGGATGTGGGCCAGGACACGTCCGTGAAGACGTGACCGGCGGCGCACCGACGGTGACGACACCCCCGCTGAACCCCCGTGCCCCACGCCCCACTCGCGCGCTTCTCCCCCTCCGGGACGACGCGGCCCCGGGCAGCGGTTCGCCGCCCGGGGCCGTGGATCCGGGGGGCCGCTACACGCGATCCGTGTCGTCCTGCCCCTCATCATCCTCGTCCAGGTCCCAATCCGGCGAATCGGGGTCGTAGTCCACCTGCTCGCTCGACCAGGAGGCCTGGACGAGCTCCGTGCCGGGCACCTCCCCGACCAGGTCGAACGGGTCGACGAGGTACGCGATGGCCTCCGCCTCGTCCTCCTGGACCGCGCTCTCGGCGTGCGAGCGCTCCTCGGGCGGCATCGCCTCGTCGTCGGAGATCCGCTGCAGCGCGGCACCCGTCAGGGCCTCCGCGTCACCGATCTCCAGGACCAATTCCACCTTCAGGCGAACAAAACGTGACGTCTCATCAGTGTTCATGACCCGGAGCGTACGGCCCACCCCACCCGTGACTTTCCTGTGACCCGCACCTTTCACTAACATCGGCGGACACGGCCAATTCGCCAGCGCCACAAGGGGGATCGCTTCCGTGTCCGCCGCACGCCGATCACTGCTCACCGCCACAGCCGCAGGAACCCTCCTCGGGGCCCTGTGGTTCGTCCCCAACGCCACGGCGACCCCCGGGGAGTCCGAGACCGTCCACACCGACGCGCGCACCGCCTCCGCGGTGACCGACGCGCGGACCGACCGCGAACTGCGGCTCGCCGACACGGGCACCATCGACACCACCCCGTACGTCATGGGCGGCGCCGTCTTCCTGGGCCTGGGCGTCGGCTTCGTGACGTACTCGGTGCGCAGGCAGCGCGCGACCGAGGCGTACTGACCGACCGCCCCGGTCGACCGCCGCTACGGCTCCAGGCCCCTGATGCGGCGCCGCTCCCGCTCGCCCGTGGCCGGCGGCGGCGCGTCCGCGAGCCGGACTACCGGGTCGTCCAGGCCGCCCTCCCGCCCGGCGACGACGGGCTTCGCCGAGCGCAGCGCCTTCGCCCGGTACTGGGCGGCGTCCGCGAGCCGGAACAGCCGGCGGGCACTGGAGACCTCGCCGATCGGATCGCCGGTCGAGGCGATCCCGCAGGCCACCCCGTCGCCGAGGTCGAGTTCGGCCGCGCGGGCGCAGACCTCGCCGCCGACCCGGACCACCTCGTCCGCGGCGGGCCCCACCGCGAGCAGGCAGAACTCGTCGCCGCCGAGCCGCGCCGCGAGCGTCCCCGGCAGCATCGCGCCGCACAACGACAGGACGGAGCCGAAGCGTTCGAGGAGCCGGTCGCCGACGGCGTGGCCGAGGGTGTCGTTGACCCGCTTGAGCCCGTTCAGGTCGCACACGACGAGACTGACCACCGCCCCGTCCGCGCGGTGCCGTTCGACGGCCTCGTCGAGGCGGATGTCGACGGCCCGCCGGTTGGCGAGGCCCGTCAGCGCGTCCGTGAACGCGAGGCGCCGCGCCTCCTCCAGGCGTTCGGTCTGCGCGATGCCCGCCGCGACGACGGCGGCGAGCACGGTCGCGAACTCGGCGTCGCCCCGGTCGAACACGGGCATCCCCTGCGGCCGCGCCACGTACAGCTCGCCCCAGGCGCGCCCGTGCAGCACGATCGGCGCGACGACGCAGCAGCCGCGCCCGCGGCGGCGCAGCGCGGCCACCCGCTGATGGCAGTAGCCGCCGCGCTCGACGGGCCCGGCGGCCGTCTCCACCCAGGCGTTGGCCCCGCCGCCCCCGGCCCACCGCTCGTGCAGGAACTCGGTGATCTCCGGGAACTGGTGCACGGGATACGTCTCCCGCTCGGGGAACTCCTCCTCGTCGGGCGCGAGGTCCCCGACGTTGACGAGCACCCGGAGCCGGCCGTGTCCGCGCTCCCACACCGAGAGCGCGGCGAAACTGCCGGTCAGGGCACGGCAGGCACCCAGCGCCGCGGCCCGCCAGGAGTCCCGCGGGGCCTGTGCGGCGGCCATGCCCTGCGCAAGCGTCACCACGGCGCGCAGCCGGTCGTCCTCTCCCATTCCACCAGGCTAGGAACGTTTCCGGCATTTCGGTGAATTCAGCGCGTCCGACTCGGTGATCTTGGTCGTCTCCGAGGCCCGGGACCGCTCACTCGCCCGGCCACTGCGGGCGCCGCTTCTCGTTGAAGGCCGCGACGCCCTCCGCGCGGTCGCCGGAGAAGGCCACCGAGCGCCAGGCCGCGTCCTCGACCTCCAGGCCCGCCCGCAGGTCCAGGCCGTGGCCGAGGCGCAGCGCCTTCTTCGCGGCGCGCAGCCCGACCGGCGAGTTCGCGGCGATCCGCGCGGCCAGCGCCAGCGCCTCCGTACGGTCCTGGCCCGCCGCCACGACCTGGTCGACGAGCCCGAGCTCGCCCGCCTCTGCCGCCTCCACGCGGCGGGCGGAGAAGATGAGCTCGGCGGCGCGCGCGGCCCCGATGCGGCGCGGCAGCAGCTGCGTGCCGCCGCCGCCCGGGATCACGCCGACCGACACCTCGGGCAGCCCGACGACGGCGGTCGCGTCGGCCACGATCAGATCGCAGGACAGGGCCAGCTCGAAGCCGCCGCCGAGCGCGAAGCCGTGCACGGCCGCGATCGTCGGCATCGGCAGTTCGAGCACGCCCGTGTACGCGGCGCGGGCCACGGGCCGCTGCCGCACGAGGTCCAGGTCCGTGAAGGAGTTGCGCTCCTTGAGGTCCGCGCCGACGCAGAAGGCCCGCTCGTGACTGGACGTCACCACGACCACGCGCACGTCCCGGTCGGCCGCGAGCGCGTCGCACGCGGCACCGATCGAGCGGGCCATGTCGGTGGAGACCGCGTTCATCGCCTTGGGCCGGTCGAGCACCAGCTCGGCGACGGCCCCGGCGGCCCCGGCGCCCTCCTCGCCGTGGCGCCGTACGACCACGAACTCCCCGAACCGCTGCTCTGCACCCATGACTCGCCCTTCCGGTTAACGCCAGTTAACCGTCAAGATGTCAGGTGCGCCGGGTCAGCGTCCAGGGCTCCACGACTCCGAGCCCGCGGACCGGCCGCTGCCACATGGGCTGCAGCGCGAACCGGTACGAGGGCGGCGCCTCGCCCGTCTCCTCCGCCTTCTGCGCCTGCGCGGCGGCCTCCGCCTCCGAGCTCGGGGTGTCCCCGGCCCGGATCAGCTCCTCGGCGAACGCGCCGTCCACGAGCACGGCGTCCTTCGGCGCTATCGACGTGAGCCGGCTCGCCAGGTTCACGGTCGTGCCGAACACGTCGCCCATGCGCGTGGTCACGGTCCCGAAGGCCATGCCGACGCGCAGCTCCGGCATCGTCTCGTCGTTGCTCATCGTCTCGATGAGCCGCAGCGCGATCTCCGCGGCCGTGCCCGCGTCGTCCGCCGCGTACAGGACCTCGTCGCCGAGCGTCTTGATGAGCCGTCCGCCGTTCGCGGCGACCAGGTCCGCGGCGGTGGTCTCGAAGGCCTCGACGAGCTCGCCGAGTTCCTCCTCCTCCATGCGCCGGGTGAGCCGGGTGAACCCGACGAGGTCGGCGAAGCAGACGGCGAGCCGCCGGTCCACCATCTCCTCGTCGTCGGCGGCCTGCACGACGCGCCCGGTGGCCGCGGCCAGCTGCCGCCGCCACACGTAGACGAGGAACTCCTCCAGCTCGGGCAGCAGCAGCTCTATCAGCGGATACGTGACCTCGGTGCGGGTCATCCCGGGCTCCGGAGGCTCGGTGAGACCCTCCAGGAACGAGTCGATCTGCCACTCGGCGAGCCGCGCCGTCGTCTGCCCGGTGGACCGCGCCACCTGCACGGCCATCGCCTCGCTGAGCAGGCCCGCCTCGACGAGACCGGCGAGCCGCCGCAGCGCCAGGACGTCCGCCTCGGTCAGCGCCTTCGCCTGCCCGATGTCGGCGAAGCCCATGGCGCGCCAGAACCTCGACGCCAGCTCCATCGAGACGCCGGCGCTGCGGGCCGCCTGGAACGGGGTGTAGCGGCGCTCGGCGCCGAGGATCAGCCCTTCGAGGCGCAGCGCGAGGGGATCCGCGGTGTCCTTCTCGTCCCCTTCCGGCTTCTCGGGGTCGGGTGGGGTGCCCGTGCCGGAGCCCGAGTCGTCGACGGTCACGCCTGCTGCCCTTCCGATCTGCCGCGGTCAGGTATCGACCGGCCTCAACGATACGGCAGCCCTTGTGCCCCACGTCACTCCGCTCGGTGCGGGTCCCGCCTATGGGGGTGCCGAGTGCTCTGGTCGGGCGAGTGCGGGTCCGTCGTGGCTGGTCGCGCAGTTCCCCGCGCCCCTGGAGATGCGCACTTCGTGCGCCATCTCCGTCGGGCGGTCACCTGTCGGGGAAATGCGACGCGAAGCGTCTGCATTTCAGGGGCGCGGGGCTGTGCCTTTCAGCGGCTCCGCCGCGGGGCGCGAGAAGCCCCACCGGCCCGCGGCCGGGGACGAACCGTCGAAGTTGCGGCGCGAGGCCTAGGCCGGGCGCAGGTGCACGATGTCCCCGGCGCCCACCGGCACCCGCTCACCATCCGCCCCCCGGACGACCAACCGCCCGTCCCCGTCGACGGCCACCGCCTCCCCCACCAGCTCCCGGTCCCCGGGAAGAACGGCCCGCACCCGCCGCCCCACGGTCGAGCACCCCGCCGCGTACGTCTCCTGCAGCCGCGACAGCACCGGATCCCCCTGCGCGGCGCACCACTCCACGTACCACCGCTCGAAGGACCTGAGCACGGCCCGCAGCAAGGGCTCCCGGTCCACGACCTGCGCCCCGGCGAGCGCCAGCGACCCCGCCTGCGGCACGGGCAGCTCCTCCGCGCGCAGCGACACGTTGAGCCCGACCCCGATGACGATCCCGCCCTCGCCGGAGGCCTCCGCCAGGATCCCGCCCGCCTTGCGCTCCTCGCCGTCGACGGTGACGAGGACGTCGTTGGGCCACTTCAGGGCCGTGTCGACCCCGGCAGCCGAGGACAGCGCGGTGGCGACCGCGACCCCGGTGAGCAGCGGCAGCCAGCCCCAGCGCGACACCGGCACCTCGTGCTCGCCGGGCTTCACCAGGACGGAGAAGAACAGCCCCGAGCGCGGCGGCGCCGACCAGCGCCGGTCGAGCCGCCCGCGCCCCGCGCTCTGCTCCTCGGCGACAAGGACGGCGCCTTCCTGCGCGCTTCCGGCGACGGCGCGCGCCACCAGATCGGTGTTGGTGGACCCGGTGCTCGCCACGACGTCGAGGGACGACCAGAGGCCGTCCTGCCGGAGCAGCGAGCGGCGCAGACCGCTCTCGGAGAGGGGCGGCCGGTCCAGGTCGGACCAGGGGCTGGCGGGCACGTCTGAACGATCTCGCGGCGTCATGCAACCCAGCCTAGGTGTGGCATACGACGCACTGCCGAACCGTAGGCGCGCCACTACTCTACGAGTCAGTAGCCCCGTCCCCCTTGAGCAGCGTCGAACCAGGCAGGGAGCCGCGCCCCGATGAACGAGATCGACATCCACACCACCGCCGGGAAGCTCGATGATCTGCGGCGGCGGATCGACGAGGCGACGCACGCGGGTTCGGCGCGTGCGGTGGAGAAGCAGCACGCGAAGGGGAAGTTGACGGCGCGTGAGCGGATCGCGCTGCTGTTGGACGAGGACTCGTTCGTGGAGCTGGACGAGTTCGCGCGGCATCGTTCGACGGATTTCGGTCTGGAGGCGAACAAGCCGTACGGCGATGGTGTGGTGACCGGGTACGGGACGGTGGACGGCCGGCCGGTGGCGGTGTTCTCGCAGGACTTCACGGTGTTCGGCGGCGCTCTGGGTGAGGTGTTCGGGCAGAAGATCATGAAGGTGATGGACTTCGCGCTGAAGACGGGCTGTCCGGTCGTGGGGATCAACGACTCGGGTGGTGCGCGGATCCAGGAGGGCGTGATGGCGCTGGGGATGTACGGGGAGATCTTCCGCCGTAACACCCATGCGTCGGGTGTGATCCCCCAGATCAGTCTGGTGGTGGGTCCGTGTGCGGGTGGTGCGGTGTACTCGCCGGCGATCACGGATTTCACGGTGATGGTGGATCAGACGTCGCACATGTTCATCACGGGTCCCGATGTCATCAAGACGGTGACGGGTGAGGACGTGGGTTTCGAGGAGCTGGGTGGTGCGCGGGCGCACAACAGCCGTTCGGGGGTCGCGCATCACAT
>NZ_JBHYTK010000102.1:0-29596 GCF_042749255.1 Streptomyces sp. NPDC059524
GGGGCCCCCCCGCCGGGGGGGGCCGCGCGCGGCGGGCGGCCCCCCGCCCCCCGCCCCCGCCCCCCCCCCCCCCCCCCCCCCGCGCGCGCCCCCCCCCCACACCCCCCCCGGCCGGACTGTCACAGGCGGCGTGCACCATGGGGTCATGAGCGTGAGCATCGACGTCACGGGGCTGCCCGTGGAGCGGATCCATGTCGTGCCCTCGCCCC
The DNA here is from genome assembly GCF_042749255.1 of Streptomyces sp. NPDC059524. Lineage (NCBI taxonomy): Bacteria > Bacillati > Actinomycetota > Actinomycetes > Kitasatosporales > Streptomycetaceae > Streptomyces > Streptomyces sp. NPDC059524. The sequence continues at coordinate 210 of NZ_JBHYTK010000102.1, forward strand.
TGGCCGAGCTGGGCATGGCGCTGCACGCGCTGTCGGAGCCCGCGCACCACCCGGGGCTGCAGGGGTGGACGACGAGCGTGTCCGCCTGTCTCGACCCGTGCCTGGCGGACCGCCTGTGCGAGGCGGACTTCCTGTGGCGGTCGACGTACTCGGACGTGTTCGTGCCGTACTCCGGGGCGCCGGGCCGGCGCACCCTGCCCGGGGCGACGCTCGCCGAGGAGCTCGACCTGCTGGACAAGCTGTCGGACGAGGAGTTCGTGGACGCCGCTCTGGAGTTCACGTGCCAGACGAACTACGCGACGCGCGGCGCGGACCACCTCTCGGACCGGGCCGCGCGGGAGCGGGCGCTGGACCTCGCGGCGGCGCGCGGCGCGCACCAGGTGCGCTTCACCCGGCGTCTGCTCGACGATCCCCCGGCGATCCGGGCCTGGTTCCGCGAGCTGCTGCAGGACTGCGACGAGGCGTTCTTCGCCGACATGTGGGCGCGGGTGCGGCACCCGCTGGCGGCCGACGCCCGGCACAAGACGCAGCTGCTGCGGCACAAGGGGCTGCGGGAGGCGCTCGGTTCGGTCTCGGGCGCGGTCGCGATGGACGAGGCGGGCGGCGCCGTGGTCGTCGACAAGCTGTCCGAGGGCCAGACCTCGACCGGGGACGGGGGCCTGCTCCTGGTGCCGACGAGCCTGGGCTGGCCGCATCTGTTCGTCGTGCACCGGCACGGCTGGCAGCCGACGATCCTGTACCCGAGCGCGGCGCCCGGACCTGCCGCGCCGCCTTCCGTGGCGGAGCTGACCCTGCGCATGTCGGCGCTCGCGCACCCGGTCCGGATGCGGCTGTGCCGGCACCTGGCCCGGGGCTCGTACACGACGGGCGAGCTGGCCGACGCGTACGGGATGACGGCGCCGGAGATCTCCCGGCATCTGTCGGTCCTGAAGAAGGCCGGTCTGGTCACCACGCGGCGGCACGGCCGGTACGTGCAGCACCAGCTGGACCTGGGCCTGGTGTCCCGGCTCGGCGCCGACTTCATCGAGGGCGTGCTGCGCTGAGCTCAGTCGAAGCGGATGTGCCGGACGCCGACCAGGGCGCGGCGGGCACGCCCCCGCAGGGCACCGTCCTTGTTCGGTGTCAGCGTCAGGCCGGACAGCACGGCGACGCGGTCGGCGGTCTTGGCGACGGTGGACTCGTCGGTCCACAGGTGCTCGGCGAACTCGGGCTCGCGCAGCCGCTCCAGACAGTGGTCGAGCTGCCCCACGGCCCAGCTCTCCCGCTTCAGCACGCCTTCCTTGCCGACGACGAAGCGCAGGACGTGCCCGAGTCCGCGCTCGCGCAGGCGCCGCAGGACGGTCTCGCGGGAGGCGAGGAGCGTGAAGTGCCGTACGTCGTGGCCCCGTTCGCGCAGCTCGCCGAGGATCTCCGCGTGGTGCGCGGGGTCGGTGAGCGTCATGGGGACGACGACGTGCCCGTCGTGCCGGGTGAGCGCGAGGTCGAGCGTCTCCAGGACGCCGGCCCGCCACGCCGCCAGGTCCCGGAAGTCCTCGCGGAGTCCGGGCGGCAGCGTGCGGTGCAGCCCGAAGCCGATGTGTTCCGGGTCGCAGACGACGCTGCCGGGCAGCCGGCGCCGCAGCTCGTACGCGGTCTGTGTCTTCCCGCCACCGAAAGGGCCGTTGATCCAGAGCAGCATGCGCAGACCCTAGAGCCTGACGGTCAGCCCTGTCCGCCGCCCGCGCGTACCAGTCCGGTCTCGTAGGCGAGGACGACGACCTGGACGCGGTCGCGGAGGTCGAGCTTGGTCAGGATGCGGCCGACGTGGGTCTTCACGGTGGCCTCGGACAGCACGAGGCGGGCCGCGATCTCGCCGTTCGACAGGCCCTGCGCGACGAGGATCATGACCTCGCGCTCGCGCTCGGTGAGCCGCGCCAGCTGCTGGTGCTGGGGTTCCTTGGTGCTGCTGGGCAGCATCGGGGCGAACCGGTCGAGCAGCCGCCGGGTGGTGGACGGGGCGACGACCGCGTCGCCGCTGTGCACGGAGCGGATCGCGGTGAGCAGCTCGCCGGGCGGCACGTCCTTGAGCATGAAGCCGGAGGCGCCCGCCTTGAGGCCGGAGAACGCGTACTCGTCCAGGTCGAAGGTGGTCAGGATCAGCACCTTCGGCGGGTTCGGCTCCGAGCAGATCCGCCGGGTCGTCTCGACGCCGTCGAGCTTCGGCATGCGCACGTCCATGAGGACCACGTCCACGGACGTGAAGCGCAGCACCTCGAGGGCCTCGACGCCGTCGCCCGCCTCGGCGACGACCTCCATGTCCGGCTGGGCCGCGAGCACCATCCGGAAACCGGTGCGCAGCAGCACCTGGTCGTCGACGAGCATCACCTTGATCGACATCGGGCGGGTCCTCACATCTGGTGGGCGGGGTGGAGCGGTGCGTGCGCCGGTACGGGTCCGGTGGCGCTGGTACGTGTCAATGAGCGGGCTTGAGAGGCAGCAGGGCGCTGATGCGGAAGCCACCGCCGGGGCGCGGGCCCGCGTCCAGCGTGCCGCCGACCATACCGACGCGCTCGCGCATCCCGATGAGGCCGTGGCCGCGGCCGTCGGCGCCGCCGTCCTCGTAGAGCTCGTGCGGGGCGCCCTTGCCGTCGTCCTCGACGAGCAGTCCGAGCCCGTCGTCGAAGTAGACGAGCCGGACGCTGGCGCCGACGTCGGAGCCGCCGTGCTTGCGGGTGTTGGTGAGCGCCTCCTGGACGATGCGGTAGGCGGTCAGCTCGACGCCGCTGGGCAGCGGGCGGGCGGTGCCCTCGACCTTGAAGTCGACGGGCAGGCCCGCCGTGCGCACCTGCTCGACGAGGTCCTCGATCTGCTGCACGTCCGGCTGCGGCACGTACTCGCCGCCCTCCTCGGGCTCGCCGGTGCGCAGCACGCCGAGCAGCCGGCGCATCTCGGCGAGGGCCTGCCGGCCGGTGCCGGAGATGGTTTCCAGGGCCTTCTTGGCCTGGTCGGGCGCGGCGTCCATGACGTAGGCGGCGCCGTCGGCCTGCACGACCATCACCGACACGTTGTGCGCGACGACGTCGTGCAACTCGCGGGCGATGCGCGCCCGTTCGGCCGCGACCGCGACCTTGGCCTGCGCCTCGCGCTCCTTCTCCAGGCGGTTGGCCCGCTCCTCCAGCTGCGCCAGGTAGGCACGCCGGGTGCTGAGCGAGTCGCCGAGGACCCAGGCGAGGGCGAACGGCACCATCTGGAAGATCGTGATGGCCAGGTGGCCGAGGCCGCTGGAGTGCTCGGTGGGCCAGCGCAGCTCGGCGAGCGGCGCCGCGCACAGGCCGCCGATCAGGCCGAAGCGGGAGGCCCACTTCGCGCCGTTCGCCGCGACCGTGTAGATGATCACGAGCAGGGCGAAGTCGGCCACGACGGCCCGGCCGTCGAAGACCATCTGGGCCAGGCCCGACACCGCGGCGAGCACGAGCATCAACTCGGGCATCCGCCGCCGCAGCGCCACGACGACGCACAGGACGACGGAGAGCACCACGGCCGCGACCACGTTGGTGTCGTGCACGGGCGCCCCGTTGACGGGACTCAGACTCACCACGGACAGGCCGAGGAGGACGACGGCCCAGAAGCTGTCGACCCACGTCGGGTGTCTGCGGAGAAAGGCGTAGAGGCGCTGCACGTCACCCAGCGTAGGCAAGCGCCGGGTGTGCGGGGGTCAACCGGAGGACCGATCCGCGCCCGGCGCGCGTACTCCCCAAGGTGGAGGCGCGTGCGCCCCCTGCGCATAGCCTGCACCGGTGGATCACGTACGACAGGACGAGGGGCGCGGCTGGCGCGAGGCCGCCGAGGAGGCCCTGTACGGGCCGGAGGGCTTCTACCGGGGGCCGGAGGGACCCGCCGGGCACTTCCGTACGTCGGTGCACGCGTCGGCGCTGTTCGCGGACGCCGTCGCCGCGCTGCTGTGCCGGGTGGACGCCGCGCTGGGCTCCCCGCCGGAGCTGGCCTTCGTCGACATGGCGGCCGGCCGCGGCGAGCTCGTCACGCGCGTCCTCCAGGTGCTGCCCGCCGGTGTGGCCGCACGCGTGCGTGCCTGCGCGGTCGAGAAGGCGGAGCGGCCCGCGGATCTCGATCACCGGATCGAGTGGCGCGCGGCGCCCCCGGAGGGCGTCACGGGCCTGCTCTTCGCGAACGAGTGGCTCGACAACGTGCCGGTCGACGTCGTCGAGACCGACGAGGACGGCGCCGCCCGGCTGGTCCTCGTCGACGCGGACGGCGCCGAGACCCTGGCGGCCGGGCCCCTGGACGAACCGTCGCGGCGCTGGCTGGACGCCTGGTGGCCGCTGCCCGCCGAGCCGGGCCTGCGGGCCGAGGTGGGACTGCCGCGCGACACGGCGTGGGCGGCGGCCGTGGGCTGCCTGGAGCGGGGTCTGGCGGTCGCGGCGGACTACGCCCACGCGCGCGAGGCGCGGCCGCCCTTCGGCACGCTCACGGGCTTCCGGCAGGGCCGCGAGACGGCGCCCGTGCCGGACGGCTCCTGCGACATCACCGCGCACGTGGCGCTCGACGCCTGCGCCGTGACGCCCGGGGCCCGGATCGTGCCGCAGCGGGCCGCCCTGCGAGGGCTCGGCGTACGCGCGGGGCGCCCGCCGCTCGCCCTCGCCTCCCAGGACCCGGCCGCCTACGTACGGGCGCTCGCGCGGGCGGGCGAGGCGGCGGAGCTGACCGCGCGCGGCGGGCTCGGCGACTTCGGCTGGCTGCTCGAACCGGTCGGGCTGCCGGGCGGGGACCCGCTCGGGGCCCTACTTGTCGATGTCGCCGACGACGAAGAACAGTGAGCCGAGGATCGCCACCATGTCGGCGACGAGCGTGCCCGGCAGCAGTTCGGTGAGCGCCTGGATGTTGTTGTAGGACGCGGAGCGCAACTTCAGGCGGTACGGCGTCTTCTCGCCCTTGGAGACGAGGTAGTAGCCGTTGATCCCGAGCGGGTTCTCCGTCCACGCGTACGTGTGGCCCTCGGGCGCCTTGAGCACCTTGGGCAGCCGCTGGTTGACGGGGCCCGGAGGCAGCTCGGCGAGCCGGTCCAGGGCGGCGTCGGCGAGGTCCAGCGCGTTGTGCGTCTGCTCCAGGAGGCACTCGAAGCGGGCCAGGCAGTCGCCCTCCTGCCGCGTGACGACCTTCAGGGTGTCCTGCAGCTCCCCGTAGGCGAGGTACGGCTCGTCGCGCCTGAGGTCGAAGTCGACGCCGGAGGCGCGGGCGATCGGGCCGCTCACCCCGTAGGCGTGCGCCGTCTCCGGGGTCAGCACGCCGACGCCGCGCGTGCGGCCGCGGAAGATCTCGTTGCCGAGCACCAGGTTGTCGTAGACGTCCATCCGGGAGCGCACGTCCGCGACGGCCGCCCGCGCGCGCGTGGTCCACCCCTGGGGCAGGTCCTCCTTGAGGCCGCCGACGCGGTTGAACATGTAGTGCATGCGTCCGCCGGAGACCTCCTCCATCACGTTCTGGAGTTCCTCGCGCTCACGGAAGGCGTAGAAGACCGGAGTGATTCCGCCCAGTTCGAGCGGGTACGAACCCAGAAACATCAGATGGTTCAGCACACGGTTCAGCTCGGCCAGCAGGGTCCGCAGCCAGACCGCGCGCTCGGGGACCTCCATGCCGAGCATCCGCTCGACGGCGAGCACGACGCCCAGCTCGTTCGAGAAGGCGGACAGCCAGTCGTGGCGGTTGGCGAGCATCACGATCTGCCGGTAGTCGCGCGCCTCGAACAGCTTCTCCGCACCGCGGTGCATGTAGCCGATCACCGGCTCCGCGTGCTGGATGCGCTCGCCGTCGAGCACGAGACGCAGGCGCAGCACACCGTGGGTGGAGGGGTGCTGCGGACCGATGTTGAGCACCATGTCGGTGCTCTCCGCGGCACCGCCGATGCCGACCGTGGCCTGAGTCGTGGGCGTCATGCCGACAGTCTCTCCTACGTAGGGTGGGCTCATGGATACAGGGGCGAGGGGCATCACCGGCGCCGTGGACACTCCGGACACGTCCGACGGGACCGACCCGGTATGGACGGGCCTGCCCCGGGGCCTGCTGAAGCTGCGCCGGCTGCTCCTGGTGCTGTGGCTGGTGCCGGCCGCCGTGGCGGCCGGAGTGCTGCTCGGCGTGTTCGCGGGCCCGCCGTGGGCGGCGTTCGCCGTGCTCCCGCTGGCGCTGCTGGCCTGGGGCTGGCCGATGCTGGGGCGCAACTGGCGGTCGTGGCGGTACGCCGAGCGGGCCGACGACCTGCTGATCACGCGCGGGGTCCTGTGGCGCGAGGAGACGATCGTCCCGTACGGGCGCATGCAGCTGGTCGAGGTGACCTCGGGCCCGCTGGAGCGCCGGTTCGGGCTCGCCAGTCTCCAGCTGCACACCGCGGCCGCCGCCACCGACGCGACGATCCCCGGCCTCGCGCCGGCCGAGGCCGAGCGGCTGCGCGACCGCCTCACCGAGCTCGGCGAGGCCCGATCGGCGGGCCTGTGACGGCCCCGCACGCCCCGGACGACCTCCGGGACCCCGAGACCGCCGCGGGCGCCGCAGAACGGCGTCTGCACCCCGTCACGCCCCTGCGCAGGGCGTGGGCGCCGATCGCCGTGCTGCTCGGCTGGGCCGTGCACGACATGGACGAGGCGCAGCGCCGGCTGGCCCAGCTGACCGCGACGACCCTGATCGTCGGCCTGGGCGTGCTCGTGCCGGCCGCCGCCCTGTACGGCTTCCTTACCTGGTGGTTCACGCACTTCTCGGTGACGGACACCGAACTGCGCATCCGTACGGGCCTGTTGTTCCGCCGCACCGCCCACATCCGGCTCGACCGGCTCCAGGCGGTCGACGTCACGCAGCCGCTGCTGGCGCGCTTCGCGGGCGTCGCGAAACTCAAACTCGACGTCGTCGGGGCCGACAAGAAGGACGAACTCGCCTATCTGGGCGAGAAGGAAGCGCGCGCCCTGCGGGCCGAACTCCTCGCGCGGGCCGCCGGGTTCGCCCCGGAGTCGGCGCACGAGGTGGGCGAGGCGCCCTCCCGGCAGATCCTGCACACACCGCCGCGGATGCTCGCCACGGCGCTCCTCCTGACGGGCGCGCCCTGGGCGATGCTGCTCGCCGCGGCCGTCGTGCCCGCCTTCCTGTGGATCGCCACCCACAACCTGTGGACGGTCGTCGCGGTCGCCGTGCCGCTGGCCGGCGGCGCGTTCACCAACAGCGCGGGGCGCTTCGTCAAGGAGTACGACTGGACGGTCGGCGAGTCCGAGGACGGGCTCCGTATCGACCACGGGCTGCTCGACCGGGTCCACGAGACGGTCCCGCCGGGCCGGGTGCAGACGGTGCGCTTCGTCGAGCCGCTGCTGTGGCGGCGGCGCGGCTGGGTCCGGGTCGAGCTCCATGTCGCGGGCTCGTCGAACTCGGTCCTGGTCCCGGTCGCCCCGCGCGAGCACGCCGAGGACGTCGTCGCGCGGATCCTGCCGGGCGCGGCCGTGCCCAAGCCGGCCGACTTCGCCCCGTCGCCGCGCCGCGGCCGCTGGTGCGTGCCCGTGTGGTGGCGCTCCTACGGGGTGGCCGTCACGGAGACGGTCTTCGCGGCCCGGCACGGGCTGCTCCGGCGGCGTCTCGCCCTGGTCCCGCACGCCAAGGTGCAGAGCGTGCGGCTCACCCAGGGGCCCTGGCAGCGGTACTGGCGCGTCGCGAGCCTGCACCTGGACACGGGCGCGAACAATACGGTGACCGCCCCGCTCCGCGACGCGCAGGAGGCCGCGGAGCTCCTCCGCGCCCAGGCCGACCGCTCCCGCACGGGTCGCCGCGACGCGCGCCCGGACCGCTGGATGACGATGCGCTGACCGCGGGGCGTGGGGGCGGGGCGGGTGCCTCGCTGTGCCGTCCGCCGGGTACCGGTTTCGTCGTGGCTGGTCGCGCCCCGCGGCGGAGCCGCAAGTCGACACAGCCCCGCGCCCCTGAAATGCAGGCGCTGCGCGCCGCATTTCCCCGATCGAGGTGCGGGGCGCCTTTCATCTGGGGAAGGCGCGGCGAAGCCGCAGCCTTCCAGGGGCGCGGGGAACTGCGCGACCAGCCCCCGCCGGGGCGCGCCCCGCGACGAAACCGAGCGGCCCCTGACGGGGCGGCCGGTGGATCAGGCGCGCAGGGCCGTCCTGAGGTCGCCCACGTCGATCTGCTCGGTCTCGTCGTGCTCCGTCAGGTCGATGACCTCCTGACCGGCCACGGCATCCGCATCCGCATCCGCATCCGCATCGACGTCGCCCGCGGCCTCGTGCTCCGTTCCGGCCGCCTCGCCGGGCGCGGCCGAGAGCGCCGGCCGCTCCTGCCGGGCCTGCTCGGCGGTCAGCCGCTCCGCCGCGACATCGGCGGCCAGCTCCTCACCGACGACGTCCGCGAGGTCCTGCTCCTGCGCGGAGCGCCCCGTGCCGAAGAAGTCGAAGCCGCCGATCAGCGCCTTGCGCACGGGCGCGGGAGGCATCACGGTCGCGACGGCCGGCACGAGGGAGTGGCCGGACGCCGCTGAGGACTTCCCCCGGGAATCCGCCTCCTCCGCGACCTCGGGCTCGCCCGCGGCGGCCATCCGGTCGAGCGCCGCGTTGGCCTTCAGGTAGAGCGAGGGGGTCACGCCGCCGCCGGGCGTCGTCGCGCCCACGGGCGGCAGCGCCCTGGCCGGGGCGGCGCTCTCTATCGCGAGCCGGCGCCGGCCTTCGAGGGCGCTGGCCCGCTCGGTCTCCGCGTTCGCGTACCGGCGCAGCAGCGCGGCGTGCTCACCGCGCAGCGCGGCCAGTTCGGCGCGCTTGGAGCGGAGCTTGGTCTCCAGGCGGGTGCGCAGCTCGCGCGACTCCTCCAGGTCGCCCTCCAGCTCGGCCACCGCCTCCTCGTGCCGCCAGCGCTCGCTCGCCGCGCCCCGGTTCAGCTCGGCGACCTGCTTGCCGGCGAGCCGGTCCCAGCGGCGCATCACGACGGAGCCGACCACGGCGGCGGCCGCGGCGACGGCGGTGATCCCGCGCAGGACCAGCGGATCGCCGGACAGCCAGGCGCCGCCCGCGCAGACGAGCGGCACACCGGCGATCACCGAAGGGGGCAACATGCGGTGCAGGGGTGGGGAATGGCGGTGACGTCCACGTGGCATGGCCAGAAACTTACCGCGCGTAGGCGAATCGCGAAGCCCCGCCCGGCAAAATCCGGGCAGACCCCTCGGGAAAATGGCCGAACTTGCGCTCATGACCGATCACTTGGCGTCACCCGCCCTCCCGCGCCCGTCCCCACGCATCCGCCCCACCCTCAAGATCATTTACCGATGAGGCCCTTGGACTCGAGATATTCCTTCGCCACATCGGCCTCCTTCTGGCGCTCCGCGTCGACCTTCCGGTTCAGCTCCACCAGATCGTCGGTGGTGAGTGCCTTCGTGAGCTTCCCGAGCGCGTCGGCGATCGCCTTGTCGCCCGCGTCCTTCGCGTTCACAACCGGAATGATGTTGTCCGCGTTCTGGAGCTTCTTGTCGTCCTCCAGGAGAACGAGCCCGAAGTTCTCCAGCGTCGCGTCCGTCGTGGTCGTCAGGACCAGCTGATCCGTGCCGGTCTTCACCGCCTGCTTGGCCTGAGTGGTGCCGACGCCCTTGGGGTCGATACCCGCCACGTCGATCCCGTACGTCTTCTTCAGACCCGGCGCGCAGAACGGCCGCTGCTCGCATTCGTCACCCGCCGCGATCTTGACCTTCTGGCCCGAAGCGCCGAGATCCGAAAGGGTCTTGAGCTTGTGCTTCTTCGCGAAGCTCTCGCTCACCGCGAACGCGTTCTGGTCGACCGCCCCGCCCGCGTCCAGAACCTTCAGACCCTCCGGCCCGGCGAGCCCCCGCAGCGCCTTCACCGTGGCGTCGACATCGCTGGAGGCGACCGGCTCCGCCTTCGGGCCGTTCTTCTTCAGGTTGAGGAATTCGGCGAGCGTCGCCGCGTATTCGGGCACCACGTCGATCGCGCCCTTGGCGAGCTGCGGTTCGTAGATCTCCCGGTTCGCGACGGTCTTCACCGAGGCGTCGTATCCGGCGTCGTCGAGTATCTGCCGGTACAGCTCACCGAGGACCTTCGCCTCGGTGAAACTCGCGGCGCCCACGACGACCTTGCCCTTGCCGCCGCCGGAGCCCGCGTCGTCCTTGCCCTCCAGGCTGTCGCCGCCGCACGCGGCCAGCCCCACGGTCAGCGCGCCCACCGCCACGGCCGCCAGAGCCGCCCTGCGTGTCCTGCTGTTCATGACTCTCCTCGTTGTGCCGATGCCTTGCCGAAACCGGATGAATCGACGCGGGGACGCACCGCGCGAACAGTGCTCACGCCCGCCCCCGCATCGGGTCGCACAGCCGCCCCACCGCCACGAACGCGCCCTCGACGACCAGTGCGAGCGCCGCCACGAGCACCGCGCCCGCGACCACCTGCGGCGTGTCCTGGAGGTTGAACCCGGCGGTGATGATCCGCCCGAGCCCGCCCTCGCCGGCCATCGCGGCCAGCGTCGCCGTGGCGATCACCTGCACCGCCGCCGAGCGCAGCCCGGTCATCACCAGCGGGTACGCCAGCGGCAGCTCGACCCGGGCGAAGACCTGACCGCCGCTCATGCCCATGCCGCGCGCCGCCTCCACCACCGAACGGTCCACCTCGCGCACACCCACGTACGCGTTCGTCAGCAGCGGGGGCACCGCGAAGAGGACCAGCGCGATCAGCGTCGGCACGTCTCCGTGCCGGCCCAGCGGGGTCAGCGTGAGCAGCACCAGGACGGCCAGCGTGGGCACCGCGCGTCCCACGTTCGACACGTTGACCGCGAGGGCGCCGCCCCGGCCGATGTGCCCGAGCCACAGGGCGAGCGGCAGCGCGATCAGACAGGCGATGCCGAGCGCGACGCCGCTGAAGTACAGATGCTCGGCGAGCCGGTGCCACACGCCCTTCTCGCCCTGCCAGTTGGCGCTCGTGGACAGCCAGTCGTAGGCGCCCGATATCGCGTTCATGCCACCTTCTCGGGCTCAGGGAGCGCGGGTGAGGCCGCCGCCACGCGTCTGCGACGCGGGCGCGGGCCCCGCCCCCGCGTCGCCCGCGTCCACGGCGTCAGCAGCCGCTGGAGGCCGAGCAGCAGCAGGTCGGCGAGGACCGCGAGGGCCACGCACAGCACGGACGCGGTCAGCACCTGTGCCTTGAAGTCGCTGTCGAGGCCGCCGAGGATCAGCGTGCCCAGGCCCCCGTAGTCGACGATCGCGCCGACCGTCGTGAGCGCCACCGTGGACACCGTCGCGATCCGCACCCCGGCCAGCAACGCGGGCAGCGCCAGCGGCAGTTCGACCTCCCACAGCAGGCGCAGCGGCCCGTACCCCATCCCGCGGGCCGCCTCGGTGGCCTCTTCGGGGACGGACTGGAGCCCCGCCAGAATGTTCCGCACGAGAATCGTCAGCGAATACAGGACGAGGCCGGTGATCACGAGAGCCGGAGAGAGCCCGAAAAGGGGCAGCAGCAGGGAGAACATCGCGAGGGAGGGAATGGAATACAGCACGGTCGTCAGGCCGAGCACCGGCGCCGCGAAAGCCCGCCTGCGGCGCGCGAGCAGCGCGAGCGGCAAGGAGATCAGGACTCCGATCACCACCGAGGCGACGGTGATCCCCACGTGCTGCACGGTCGCGTCGACCAATTCCTGGCTGCGGGTGCGCAGATACTCGCCGCACACCCACTCATTGCGCACCAGGCAGTTCTGCTCACTCACCCCGCCCGCCTCCCCCGTTTCCCCGAACGTATGCCGCCGGCCGCGCCCCCGCACGGTCGCCGCCGACACTTTTCGAACTGCGGACGACCCTAACCGCCGGCACTGACAACGGCCGATGCCCACCCCCTCCCCGCAACACCGCCGTCACACAACTACGGTCCCTTGGCGGCAGAATGGGGTCCCATGATCCGGTTCGAGCACGTCAGCAAGCGGTACGCGGACGGCACAACTGCCGTCGACGATCTGTCCTTCGAGGTGAACGCGGGCGAACTGGTCACGCTGGTGGGCCCGTCGGGCTGCGGCAAGACCACGACGATGAAAATGGTGAACCGGCTCATCGAACCGTCCGCGGGCCGGATATTCCTCGACGGCGACGACATATCCGAAATCGATCCGGTGAAGCTGCGCCGGCGTATCGGATACGTCATCCAGCAGGTGGGCCTTTTCCCGCACAAGACGGTCCTCGACAACACGGCGACGGTCCCGCACCTGCTCGGCGTCCGGCGCGCCGAGGCCCGCGCCCGCGCCGCCGAACTGCTCGATCTGGTGGGCCTGGACCCGAAGGTGTTCGGCGAGCGCTACCCCGAGCAGCTCTCCGGCGGCCAGCGCCAGCGGGTCGGTGTGGCCCGCGCGCTCGCGGCGGACCCGCCGGTGCTGCTGATGGACGAGCCGTTCGGCGCGGTCGACCCGGTGGTCCGCGACCATCTCCAGACCGAGTTCCTGCGCCTGCAGCGCACGCTCGGCAAGACCGTCCTGTTCGTCACGCACGACATCGAGGAGGCGGTCCGCCTCGGCGACCGCATCGCCGTCTACGGGCAGGGCCGCATCGAGCAGTTCGACACCCCGGCCGCGGTGCTCGGCGCCCCCGCCACGCCCTACGTGGCCGACTTCGTCGGCGCGGACCGGGGCCTGAAGCGCCTCTCGGTGACGCCCATCGAGGAGAGCGACCTGGAGCAGCCGCCCGTCGTCCACCTCGACGACCCGCTGCCCCGCGACCTCGACGCCCGCTGGGCCGTCGTCCTGGACGGCGAGGACAACCTGCACGGCTGGATCTCCGCCGGGCACGCGCGCGAGGCGGCGAAGGGCGAGACCGTACGGGACCACGCGCGCCGCATGGAGGCCTGGCTGCCCGTCGGCGCCTCCCTGAAGCAGGCGTTCGCGACGATGCTCCAGCACGACGCGGGCTGGATCGCCGTGATCGACGAGCGCTCCGAGGGCCGCTTCCTGGGCGTCCTCACCCCGGCCCGGCTGCACGAGGCGCTGCGCCGCTCCACCGCGGCCGACGCCCAGGACGTCGCACGGACCGACGTGGACCTGGAGATCATTCGCTGAGCCGGGCGCTCAGCCACTGGAGGGTCGCCGGGATCTCCCGGCGCCAGGTGTTGAAGTTGTGCCCGCCGCTGTCGAGGACGATCGACGCCACGCGCGCGGGCGGCTTCACCTTGCCCAGGAACGCCATGGTGTCCGGGTAGTTGTACTCGCCCTGCCTGCTGGTCGTCACCAGGAGGGAGGTGTCGGGCGGCGGCAGCCGGTCGAGGGACCACAGGAGGTCCGCCCGGTTCCGCAGCTCCTGGTCGCCGTGGAACAGGTCGCCCGTCGTCGGGTCGAGCGCCGCCCTGTAGTACGCGGAGAGCCCGGCGCCCGCCCTGTAGACGTCGGGGTGGTGCATGGCCAGCTTCAGGGCGCAGTAGCCGCCCGTGGAGTCGCCGACGATCCCCCACTCCTTCTCGGTGCGGTAGCGGGCGGCGACGGCCCGCGGCAGGTCGCGTGCGAAGAAGGTCTCGGTGCGCGGGCCGCCCGGCACGTCCACGCACTCGGTGTCGCGCGGCGGCGCCACGGTCGGCCGGAGCATGACGAGGATCATCGGCCGCATCTGGTGCGCGGCGGCGAGCCGGTAGGCGGTCTGCGGATAGCGCAGCCCCTTGTAGAGCGCCTCCGCGGTGCCCGGATAGCCCGTGAGGACGACCGCCGCAGGGAAGTGGCGTCCGGCGTGGCTCTGCTGGAAGTACTCCGGCGGCAGATACACGTACGCGGGGCTCGCGATCCGGGTGTCGCGCCCCACCACCTCGATCTTCTCGATGCGGCCCAGGCTGTCCGGCCGGGCGCCGGGCGGTGCGGTGAGGCCTCCGGCGGAGACGGCGTGCACGGTCCGGGCGGCGCCGCCCGGACCCGCCTGCTCCGTGACGACGCCCTCGGTCTGCTCGCGGCCCAGCAGGTCGTCCCAGGACGCGTAGAAGCCGAAGGACCGGTTCACGCCGAGGCCCACCGCGCAGAACAGCAGCAGCTGGGTGGCGAGCAGCAGCGCCACGCGGCCACTGACGGACCGCCAGGAGCGGCGCGACAGACGGGGCCAGAGCAGCACGGTGCAGAGGAAGAGGACCACGGCGAGCAGCACCGCGAGGGCGAGCACCGTGTGACTCGTGAGACCCATGGGTTGTCTTCCGCCTCCGCGTCGACGTGATGGGGGCGCCCCGTGCGGAGCAGCGGCTTTTCTCCTGCTTTCCTCACCCTTTACGGCTCTTTTCCGGGTGGGAGTGAACCCGCTTCCCGATGCGTCCGTCCTAGAGGGCGCACGTCACGGATGCCCGATATGGATGTCCGTTCACGCTTCTCGTAGAACGACGGAAATGCGATGTTCGTCAGGATAGATGCGCAGAACCGGGGCACCGTTCCGGGACGGCTGGGGCGCGTGGTGCGCGGCGCGGTGCGCGGACCCCGCCCGGAGTCGGTGCCGGCCTGGATCGCCCGGGCGGGTCTCCTGGTCGGGCTGCTCGACGTCGCGGCCGGCGTCTTCCCGCGTTTCCGGCACAGCCGCATGCACGCCCTCGCCCAGGTCCTGCCGGGCACCCTCGGCCCGTACGCGGCCGCCCTCGCGCTCAGCTGCGGCGTCCTGCTGCTCCTGCTCGCGCACGGGCTGCGGCGGCGCAAGCGGCGGGCCTGGCGGGCCACCGTGGTGCTCCTGCCGCTCGGCGCCTGCGCCCAGTTCGCGTACCGGCACTCGCTCGCGGGGGTCGTCATCCCGCTCGCCCTGCTGTGGCTCCTCGTCCGGCACCGCGGCGAGTTCGACGCGCTGCCCGACCCGCGCAGCCGCTGGCGCGCGCTGGCGAACCTGGTGGTGATGGGCGCCGGTTCGCTGCTGCTCGGCCTCGCGATCGTGAGCGCTCACCCGGACAAGCTCGCGGGCGACCCGAGTCTGGCGGACCGTCTGGCCCACGTCCTGTACGGGCTGTTCGGCGTCGACGGACCGCTGGACTACACGGGCCGCACCTCGTCCACGGTCGCGTTCTCCCTCGGCGCGCTCGGCATGCTCACCGCGCTCACCACGATCTACTTCGCGCTGCGTCCCGAGCATCCGGCGGCCAGCCTCACCGAGGACGACGAGGCCCGGCTGCGCGCCCTTCTGGAGCGGCACGGCGCCCGGGACTCGCTAGGCCACTTCGCGCTGCGCCGCGACAAAGCCGTCGTGTTCTCCCCGAGCGGCAAGGCGGCCGTCTGCTACCGCGTCGTGTCCGGGGTGATGCTCGCCGGCGGCGACCCCGTCGGGGACGTGGAGGCCTGGCCCGGCGCCATCGAGCGCTTCATGGACGAGGCGCGGGCCCACTCCTGGACCCCGGCCGTCATGGGCTGCTCCGAGACCGGCGGCGAGGTGTGGACCCGCGAGACGGGGCTCGACGCGCTGGAGCTGGGGGACGAGGCGGTGGTGGACGTCGCGGATTTCTCCCTCGCGGGGCGGCCGATGCGCAATGTCCGCCAGATGGTGAAGCGGATCGAGCGCGCCGGCTACGAGACCCGCGTCCGGCGCGTCCGTGACCTGTCCCCCGCCGAGCTGGACCGGATCCGCCGCGCCGCCGACGCCTGGCGCGGCACGGACACCGAGCGGGGCTTCTCCATGGCGCTCGGCCGCATCGGTGACGCCGCCGACGGCGACTGTCTGATCGCCACGGCCCACAAGGCCCCGGACGCCGACAGCGGCCCGCAGGGGCCCCACGGAGACCTGAAGGCCGTCCTGCACTTCGTCCCCTGGGGGCCCGACGGCGTCTCCCTCGACCTGATGCGCCGCGACCGCGCCGCCGACCCGGGGATGAACGAGCTGCTGATCGTGACCGCCCTCCAGGCCGCCCCGCGGCACGGCATCGCGCGCGTGTCGCTCAACTTCGCCATGTTCCGCTCCGCCCTCGCCCGCGGCGAGAAGATCGGCGCGGGTCCGGTCCTGCGGGCCTGGCGCGGCCTGCTCGTGTTCCTGTCCCGCTGGTTCCAGATCGAGTCGCTCTACAAGTTCAACGCCAAGTTCCGCCCCCGCTGGGAACCCCGCTTCGTGGTCTACGGCTCCCCCCGCGACCTCCCCCGCATCGGCTGGGCCGCGATGCAGGCCGAGGGCTTCATCACCCTCCCCCGCCCCCGGCGCCCCGGAATTCACCCCTGCGACGCGAGGCATCCCCCGCACAGCCCTACGCTGGAAGCATGAGCACGTCGCAGGTCCGCCGGGGCCACGTAGCCAATCTCCCCGCATGGGACCGCTGCGCGGTCATGGGAGTCGTCAATGTGACGCCCGACTCCTTCTCCGACGGCGGGCGCTGGTTCGACACCACCCGCGCGGTCAAGCACGGCCTCGACCTGGTCGCCCAGGGCGCCGACCTCGTCGACGTCGGCGGCGAGTCGACCCGTCCCGGCGCCACGCGCGTGGACGAGGACGAGGAGCTCAAGCGCGTCATCCCCGTCGTGCGGGGCCTGGCCGCCGAGGGTGTCACCGTGTCCGTGGACACCATGCGCGCCAAGGTCGCCGAGCAGTCCCTGGCGGCGGGCGCCGCGCTGGTCAACGACGTGAGCGGCGGCCTCTCCGACCCCGCGATGATCCCCGTCGTCGCCGCCGCGGGCGCCCCCTTCGTCGTCATGCACTGGCGCGGCCTCCTCGCGGGCGATGCCGTGCACGGGCACTACGAGGACGTCGTCTCGGAGGTCGTCGACGAGCTCCGCGCGCGTGTCGACGCCGTCATAGCCGGGGGCATCGCGCCCGACCGCATCGTCGTCGACCCCGGCCTCGGTTTCTCCAAGGAGGCCGGGCACGACCTGACCCTCCTCGCCCACCTCGACCGCCTCCACGCGCTCGGCCACCCCGTCCTGGTCGCCGCCTCCCGCAAGCGGTTCCTCGGCCACGTCCTCTCCGACGGGCAGGGCGCCCCGCCGCCCGCCCGCGAGCGCGACGCGGCCACCGCCGCCGTCTCCGCGATCGCCGCCCACACCGGCGCGTGGGCCGTCCGCGTCCACGAGGTCCGGGCCACCGCCGACGCCGTCCGCGTCGCCCGCGCGGTCGAGGGAGCCCTGTGACCCACACCGACATCCAGGCCGTCGACGACGCCAACCGCGCGTTCTACGAGGCCCTGGAGCGCGGCGACTTCGAGGAACTGACCTCGCTGTGGCTGGCCCCCGAGGACGTCGCCTACGCCGAGGACGCCGACCCCGACGACGCCGAGGACACCTCGATCAGCTGCGTCCACCCGGGCTGGCCGGTGCTCACCGGACGCGGCGAGGTCCTGCGCAGCTACGCGCTGATCATGGCGAACACGGAGTACATCCAGTTCTTCCTGACCGACCTGCACATCAGCGTGGTCGCCGACACGGCCCTGGTGACCTGCACCGAGAACATCCTCAGCGGCGGCCCCGCGCCGGAGGGCGGCGAGGAGCTCGGCCCGCTCGTCGGCCAGCGTGTCGTCGCGACGAACGTGTTCCGGCGCACCCGTGACGGCTGGAAGCTGTGGTCCCACCACGCGTCCCCGGTCCTCGCCGAGTCGGAGGACGAGTCGGACCTCGACGCGGAGATCGACCGCCGGCTCGACGAGGGTCCGGGCGGCGGCATCGGAGGTATCGACGGCAACCTGGGCGACGACGGCTCACCCGCCTGAGTGGGTACCCGGCTCGGAAAGCGCCGGAATTGCGGGCCCGTGGTTGGCGGCGGGCCCGCGTGGGTAGGGGCGGCTACCAGCCGGACCGCCGGATGTCCATAGCCCCCGCGGGCGAGCGATGTCCGAGCGCGCGGGTAGATTCGAACGAGCCGGCGCAGCGACCGCACATCGATGGGACCGGCTCCTACCGACGACTGCAGGAGTGATTCGCGTGGATCGTGTCGCGCTGCGCGGCCTCAAGGCCCGAGGGCACCATGGCGTCTTCCCCAAGGAGCGCGAGGAGGGCCAGACCTTCATCGTGGACCTGGTGATCGGACTCGACACCCGGGCGGCGGCGGCCGACGACGACCTGGCGAAGACCGTGCACTACGGCATCGTGGCGGAGGAGGTCGTGGCCGTCGTCGAGGGCGAGCCGGTCGACCTCATCGAGACGCTCGCCGAGCGCATCGCCCAGACGTGCCTGAAGCACGAGGGGGTGCGGGAGGTCGAGGTCTGCGTCCACAAGCCGGACGCGCCGATCACCGTGCCCTTCGACGACGTGACCGTCACCATCACCCGGAGCCGAGTATGAACAAGACGCAGTTCGACCCGACCGTCCAGCCGGTGCCGGCCTCCGTGGTCGAGCAGGTCGACGCGGCCGACAGCACGCTGTCGAACCCCAAGCGCGCGGTGCTCTCCCTCGGCTCGAACCTGGGCAACCGCCTGGAGACCCTCCAGGGCGCCGTGGACGCCCTGGAGGACACCCCGGGCGTCCGGGTCAAAGCCGTCTCCCCCGTGTACGAGACGGCGCCCTGGGGCGTCGACCCCGGCTCCCAGCCCTCGTACTTCAACGCGGTGGTGATCCTGAAGACGACCCTGCCGCCGTCCTCGCTGCTCGAGCGCGCCCACGCGGTCGAGGAGGCCTTCCACCGCGTGCGGGACGAGCGCTGGGGCCCGCGGACGATCGACGTGGACATCGTTGCCTACGCGGACGTCGTCTCGGACGACCCGGTGCTCACGCTCCCTCACCCGCGGGCCCACGAGCGCGCCTTCGTGCTCGCCCCCTGGCACGACGTGGAGCCGGAGGCCCAGCTGCCCGGCCGCGGCCCCGTCGCCGACCTGCTCGCCGAGGTCACCCGCGAGGGCATCGCCCCGCGCGCCGACCTGGAACTCCGGCTGCCCGAGTAATCGTTAGGGTCTAGCGGGCACGGCCGCAGCCAGGCGGTCGTGGACGGCCGTAGACATCTGAAGGGCGACCACGGGGATGAAGCAACTGCGGATCAGGACGCTCGCCGGGCTCTTCGTGGTGGCGGGCGTCCTGTCCTGGGCGGGCGCCCGGCTGTGGAACGCGGTGGGCACACTGCCCCGCGTCCCCCCGGCCGCCCCCGTCGTCCTCGCCCTCATCGCGATCGTCCTGCTGGCGACGGCGCTCTCCATCCGCTCCCGGCTGAAGGCCCAGCGCGCCCGGGTCCCCGACGCGCGCGGCGTCGACCCGATGATGGCCGCCCGCGCCCTCGTCTTCGGCCAGGCCAGCGCCCTGGTCGCCGCGCTCGTCTCCGGGATGTACGGCGGCACGTTCGCGTTCCTGCTGGAGCACCTGGACGTGGCGCCCCGCCGGGACCAGGCGATCTACGCCGGCTTCTCCGTCGTCGCGGGCATCGGCGTGATCGCCGCGGCCCTGTTCCTCCAGCACGTCTGCCGGCTCCCGGAGGACGACGACGACACGAAGGGCACCGCCCCCACCACCTGACCGCCCAGCGCCCAGCGCCTAGCGCGCCATGATGAGGCTCATCGCCTCGTTGCGCGTGGCGGGGTCGCGCAGCTGCCCGCGGACCGCCGAGGTGATCGTCTTCGCGCCGGGCTTGCGCACGCCCCGCATCGTCATGCACATGTGCTCGCACTCGACGACGACGATGACGCCGCGCGGCTCCAGGATCTCCATCAGGGAGTCCGCGATCTGCGTGGTGAGCCGCTCCTGCACCTGCGGACGGCGGGCGTAGACGTCGGCGAGCCGGGCCAGCTTGGACAGGCCGGTGATCTTGCCGTCCGCCGACGGGATGTACCCGACGTGCGCGACGCCCACGAACGGCACGAGGTGGTGCTCGCAGCTCGAGATGATCTCGATGTCCTTCACCAGGACCATCTCGTCGTGCCCCAGGTCGAACGTCGTCGTCAGCACGTCCTCGGGCTGCTGCCACAGACCCGCGAATATCTCCTTGTACGCCCGGGCGACCCGCGCCGGCGTCTCCCGCAGGCCCTCACGGTCCGGGTCCTCGCCGACCGCGATGAGCAGTTCGCGTACGGCGTTCTCGGCCCGCTTCTCGTCGAACTCGCCGATCGGGCCCTCACCGTGCAGCGTCACCGGGTCGGTCATCTGTGCCTCTTCCTCAAACGGATGTCCGACGCGGCCCGTGTCCACGAAAAGGCCGCGTCCCCCACACCGTAAAGCGTGGGGGACGCGGCCTGCATTCCGGGGCTGTCCCGGGCACCGGGGCCCGGTCAGCTCTCGGGGCGCTCCTCCTTGACCGTGTCCACCGGGGTGGTGGACTCGATGGCGGGGGTGGCCCCGTTCGCCCCGTTCGTCAGCGACAGCTCCTTGGGGGAGAGCACCGGCGGGCGGGTCGAGGGAGTGCGGCGGGAGGATCCGGTCCACGCGGGGCGGGCCGGGCGCTTCACGATCGGAGCGAAGATCTCGGCGATCTGCTCCTTGTTCAGCGTCTCCTTCTCCAGCAGCGCGAGGACCAGGTTGTCGAGAACGTCGCGGTTCTCGACGAGGATCTCCCAGGCCTCGTTGTGCGCGGTCTCGATGAGCTTCTTGACCTCTTCGTCGACGAGCGCCGCGACCTCTTCCGAGTAGTCGCGCTGGTGCGCCATCTCCCGGCCGAGGAACGGCTCCGTGTTGTCGCCGCCGAACTTGATCGCGCCGAGCCGCTCGGTCATGCCGTACTGCGTGACCATGGCACGGGCCGTGGCGGTGGCCTTCTCGATGTCGTTCGCCGCGCCCGTGGTCGGGTCGTGGAAGACGAGCTCCTCGGCCGCGCGCCCGCCCAGCATGTAGGCGAGCTGGTCGAGCATCTCGTTGCGCGTGGTCGAGTACTTGTCCTCGTCCGGGAGCACCATCGTGTAGCCGAGGGCCCGGCCGCGGGACAGGATCGTGATCTTGTGGACCGGGTCGGAGTTCGGCGAAGCCGCCGCGACCAGGGCGTGACCGCCCTCGTGGTACGCGGTGATCTTCTTCTCCTTGTCCGACATGATCCGGGTGCGCTTCTGCGGGCCCGCGACCACACGGTCGATCGCCTCGTCCAGCATGTGGTTGTCGATCAGCTTCTTGTCCGAGCGGGCGGTCAGCAGAGCCGCCTCGTTCAGCACGTTCGACAGATCGGCACCGGTGAAGCCGGGGGTGCGGCGGGCGACGGCCGACAGGTCGACGTCCGGAGCGACCGGCTTGCCCTTCTGGTGGACCTTGAGGATCTCCAGACGGCCCTGCATGTCCGGACGGTCGACCGCGAACTGGCGGTCGAAGCGGCCGGGACGCAGCAGCGCCGGGTCGAGGATGTCCGGCCGGTTCGTGGCGGCGATCAGGATGACGCCGCCCTTCACGTCGAAGCCGTCCATCTCGACGAGCAGCTGGTTGAGCGTCTGCTCGCGCTCGTCGTGACCGCCGCCCAGACCCGCACCGCGGTGCCGGCCGACGGCGTCGATCTCGTCGACGAAGACGATCGCCGGAGCGTTCGCCTTGGCCTGCTCGAAGAGGTCGCGGACACGGGAGGCACCGACACCGACGAACATCTCGACGAAGTCGGAACCGGAGATCGAGTAGAACGGGACGCCCGCCTCACCGGCGACGGCGCGCGCGAGCAGCGTCTTGCCGGTACCGGGCGGGCCGTACAGCAGCACACCCTTGGGGATCTTGGCGCCCACGGCCTGGAACTTGGCCGGCTCCTGCAGGAACTCCTTGATCTCGTGGAGCTCCTCGACGGCCTCGTCCGAACCCGCGACGTCGGCGAACGTCGTCTTCGGGGTGTCCTTGGTGATGAGCTTCGCCTTGGACTTGCCGAAGTTCATGACCTTCGAGCCGCCGCCCTGCATCTGATTCATCAGGAACAGGAAGATGAGGGGCAGCAGGATGAAGGGGAGCAGCGTGATCAGAATGCCGACGAAGGCGTTCTGCTTCTCGGGGGAGACGGTGTACCCGTCCGGGATCTTGTTGTCCTGGAAGCGGGCCTGCAGGTCCTTGGCCACGTCGACGCCCTGGTCGCCGATGTAGCTCGCCTGGAACTTGCTGCCGTCCTCGCCCTTGAGCTTCTGGCCGTCCTTCAGCTCGATCTTGATGTTGTTCTCATCGCCGGTGGTGAGCTTGGCCTGCTTCACCTTGTCCTGGTCGATGGCCTGAATGACCTGGCCGGTGTCCACCGTCTTGTAGCCGCCGGACGAACCGACGACCTGCATCAACACGACCACGGCAAGGACGGCCAGCACGATCCACATGACCGGCCCACGGAAGTATCGCTTCACGTCCATCCATACGGAGCGATGCCGCCCCGTCCCTCCTGCCATAGTGAGTTTGATAAGGCTGTTTGAAGCTGTTTGAAGAACTGTTCTTCGGACGGTACCCCAGCATTGTCACCCGACGCCGCAGGGGACGACCGAGAATCTGCCCCTCGCATGCTCCAACGGCGGGAATCCCCTGAGGGTTCCCGCCGCCGCGACGAGCGCTGACGGGCGCTCAGCCGCCGTAGACGTGCGGAGCGAGCGTGCCGACGAACGGCAGGTTCCGGTACTTCTCCGCGTAGTCGAGGCCGTAGCCGACCACGAACTCGTTCGGGATGTCGAAGCCGACCCACTTCACGTCGATGTCGACCTTGGCCGCCTCGGGCTTGCGCAGCAGCGTGCACACCTCGAGGGAGGCGGGCTCGCGGGAGCCCAGGTTGGTCAGCAGCCACGACAGGGTCAGGCCCGAGTCGATGATGTCCTCGACGATCAGGACGTGCTTGCCCTTGATGTCGGTGTCGAGATCCTTGAGGATCCGCACGACGCCGGAGGACTGCGTGCCCGCGCCGTACGAGGACACCGCCATCCAGTCCATCGTGACGGGGGTGGACAGGGCGCGAGCCAGGTCCGCCATGACCATCACGGCGCCCTTGAGGACCCCGACGATCAGCAGGTCCTTGCCCGCGTACTCCGCGTCGACCTTCGCGGCCAGCTCGGCCAGCTTCGCGTCGATCTCTTCCTTGGTGATGAGCACCGACTGAAGGTCGGTGCCCATGTCTTTCGCGTCCACCCGCATCACTTTCGGTCGTCCCACCGGCCGCCGCGACGTGAGCCGCCGAGTCAGCCTTGCCGGATGACCAGTCTGCCACCCTGACGCTGGGCGACGACTTTGCCCGGGAGATTGATCTCCCCCTGGCCGCGCCAGCCGGTGATCAGGCGGTCGACCTCTTCGATGTGGCGGGCGAAGAGGGCACCCGCGGGAGCGCCGGCCTCGATGGCCGCCCTGCGCAGGATGCGGCGGCGTACGGCGGGCGGCAGCGCGTAGAGCTTGGCGCATTCGAGGAGCCCGGCCGCGTCCCGCACAGTCTGGGCGGCCTGCTGCGCCCACGCGTCCAGCGCGTCCGCGTCGTCCCGGGACAACTGGGCCGTCCGGGCGAGCGCCTCGACGACGCCCTTGCCGAGCGCCTTCTCCAGGGCGGGCAGCCCCTCGTGGCGCAGCCGGGAGCGGGTGTAGGCCGGATCGGTGTTGTGCGGGTCGTCCCAGACGGGCAGGTGCTGCACGAGGCAGGCTTTGCGGGCGGTCTGCCGGTCGAGGCCGAGGAAGGGGCGCCGGTAACGGCCGGCGGCCCCCGAGACCGCGGCCATTCCGGACAGGGAGCGGATGCCGGAGCCGCGAGCGAGGCCGAGCAGGACGGTCTCGGCCTGGTCGTCGCGGGTGTGGCCGAGCAGGACGGCGGCGGCGCCGTGGCGCTCGGCCGCGGCGTCGAGGGCGCCGTAGCGGGCGTCGCGGGCGGCGGCTTCGGGCCCGCCGGCGCGGCCGACGTCGACGGCGACGGACTCGGCGGGGGTCAGGCCGAGCGAGGTCAGGCGCAGGACGACGTCCTCGGCGCGGACGTCGGAGCCGGGCTGGAGGCGGTGGTCGACGGTGATGCCGCCGGCGCGGACGCCGAGTTTGGGCGCTTCGAAGGCGAGGGCCGAGGCGAGCGCCATGGAATCGGCGCCGCCGGAGCAGGCGACCAGGACCAACGGCCGGTCACCCGCGGGTGGTTGGGGGTGCGTGTCGAGGATGTCGTGGAGGACGCGGCGGACCGCCAGGCGTATCGCCGCGACCGCAGGATGGGGACCCATGTCCGGTTCCCTTCATTCCGTTGTCTGGTGGGGTGGGGCGCCAACTGTGAACCGATGTGGCACGGCTCAGTCGCTCAACGGTGACTCGGTGACTTCGGTCACGCAGAGTGTGTCGATGGTGACAGAAGCGAGCCATTCACCGAGCATTGCACGCCTGCCCACGACCCACGGTCCCTCGGATGGGTGATCCTGCGCCATTCCTGGCGTGGCCGATCGCGCGGGGCCCCCTCCGCGGGCTCAGTCCTCGTCGCGCGCGCCGCCCGCCGGCCCCTCCGTCCGGTTGTGCACCCGCGCGACCCAGTCCGCCGGTTTGGCGATCTCCGCCTTGGTGGGGAGCGTGTTCGGCGAGGTCCACACGCGGTTGAAGCCGTCCATGCCGACCTGGTCGACGACGGCCCGTACGAAGCGCTCGCCGTCGCGGTACTGGCGCAGCTTGGCGTCGAGGCCGAGGAGCTTGCGCAGGGCCAGGTCGAGGCGGGAGGCGCCCTTCTGACGGCGCTCCTTGAACTTCTCGCGGATCTCTCCGACGGTCGGCACGACGGCCGGTCCGACCCCGTCCATCACGTAGTCCGCGTGCCCCTCCAGGAGGGACATGACGGCGGTGAGGCGGGCGAGGATCTCGCGCTGGGCGGGCGACTGGACCAGCTCGACGAGCGAGCGGCCGCCGTCGTCCTCCTCCGTGTCGGGGCGTCCGCCGGACAGCGACTGGACGGCCTCCCTGACCCGCTCGAGGAACGTCGACGGGTCGACGTCGGTCTCGGCGAGGAACGACTGGATCTCGCCCTCCAGGTGGTCCCGCAGCCACGGCACGGCGGTGAACTGGGTGCGGTGCGTCTCCTCGTGCAGGCACACCCAGAGCCTGAAGTCGTGCGGGTCCACGTCGAGTTCACGCTCGACGTGCACGATGTTCGGCGCGACGAGCAGCAGGCGGCCGCCGCCGTCGGGGGCGGCCGGCAGGTCGCGGGTGGCGGGCGCGAAGGTCTCGTACTGGCCGAGGACGCGCGAGGACAGGAACGACAGCAGCATGCCGAGCTCGACGCCGGTGACCTTGCCGCCGACGGCGCCGAGGACGGCCGGGCCCGCGCCGGAGCCGCGGCGCTCCTGCATCTTGTCGAGCAGCGGCTTGAGGATCTCGCGGAAGCCCGCCACGTTGGCCCGCACCCAGCCGGGGCGGTCGACGACGAGGACGGGGGTGTCGTGCTGCAGGTCCGTGGCCATGCGCGTGTAGGCGCGCACATGCTCCTCGGACTCCTTGGCGTGCCGGCGCAGCTCCGCGACGATGGCGCGCGCCTCGTCGCGGCTCACCTCCGGGCCGGGCCGTACGAGTCGGGTCGCGGTGGCCACCGCGAGGTTCCAGTCGACCATCCCTGATGAGGCAGCGCCGCCGATGCTCGTCATGCGTCAACGGTACGTGACCCCTCGCGTACGCGGAGAGGGGTTGAACCCTGACGCGACCCTGAACCTGCGCCGTCGCTCAGCGGCAGCCGCAGTTGGCCACGGAGGACGCGAGCCGGTCCAGGCCCGCCTGCGCGGCCTGGGGGGCGGGGGCGCCCTCGGTCATGAAAGCGAAGACGAGGAGGCGCCCGTCGGCGTCGACGACCGACCCGGCGAGGGTGTTGACGCCCGTGAGCGTGCCGGTCTTGGCGCGGACCAGGCCGATGCCGGAGGCGTCGGCGGGGTCGGCGTAGCGGCTGCTGAGGGTGCCGGTGAAGCCGGCGACGGGCAGGCCGGTGAGCACGGGGCGCAGCTCGGGGCGGTGCGGGTCG
This sequence comes from Streptomyces sp. NPDC059524, assembly GCF_042749255.1. NCBI lineage: Bacteria > Bacillati > Actinomycetota > Actinomycetes > Kitasatosporales > Streptomycetaceae > Streptomyces > Streptomyces sp. NPDC059524. The sequence goes on from NZ_JBHYTK010000102.1 coordinate 25,918, forward strand.
GCGGCCTTCGCGAGGAGGCCGGTGAGCAGGTTGGCGGAGACCTTGTCGTTGCGGTCGAGGCCGCTGCCGTCGGCGAAGCGGGCGCCTGCGAGCGGCAGGCCGAGCTTCTTGAGCTGCTTCTTGACGGCGGCCCCGGCGCCGTCGAAGTCGTGGGACTCGTCGGCGGCGATCGCGGTCTGCCGGGCGAGGGCCTCGGCGATGTCGTTGTCGCTGTGCGTCAGCATCCGCTCGACCAGGGCGGACAGCGGCGGGGACTCGACCTTCGCGACGTCCTCGGCCTGCCCGGAGGCCTTGGAGGGGGCGGGGTCGCCCTTGGTGCGCACGCCGCGGTCGTGGAGCAGTCCGGCGAACGTACGGGCGGCGGCGGCCGCGGGGTCGCCGTCGCGCGGCGCGGGCCCGCTGCCGGAGTCGTCGAGGCGGGCCTCGTCGGCCATGAGGGGGCTGACCCGGGCGAGGTTCTCGTTGGGGCCGATGGGGTGGGTGTCGGGGCCGGAGTACAGCGAGGTGTCGTAGGTGAGTGTGACCTCGGTCATGCCGTCCTTCTTGAGGGCGGCGGCGGTGTCGTCGGCGAGGTCGCGCAGGCTGGCGGCGCCGTAGGGGTTCTTCTTGCGGGCGGTCAGGGTGGGGTCGCCGCCGCCGACCAGGAGGAGCTCCTTGCCGTCCTTCTCCAGCTTCGTACGGGTCGCGATGCGGTGGTCGGGGCCCGCGGCGGTGAGCGCGGCGACGGCGGTGGCGATCTTGGTCGTGGACGCCGGGGTGAGCGCGTCGCCCGCGGCCTTGCCGTAGAGCCGCTCACCGGTGACGGCGTCGACGACGGCCGCGGCGCGGTGCGGGCCGAGCGCGGCGTCCTTCAGGAGCGGGTCGAGGACCTCGGCGAGGGCGTCCCTGGTGGGGCCGGGCACGGACGCTCCGGGGGCGGCGAGGACGGCGGGAGCGCTGGGCGCGGCGGGGGCGGCGGGGGCCCTGCGGCCGTGATGTGCGCCACCAAGGGCCTCCGGGGAGGCCGCCCGGTCCGCCTCGGCCTTACGCTGGCCCGAAGCGTCCCAAGGGCCGGCCGAGACCGCCACGACGGCCGCGAGGGCGAGACCCAGCGCCGTCGCACCCACCGTCACGTGCTTGGTCTTGGTCAGCGCAGCGGTCTTCGCCACGCTCGTCAAGAGCTGCGAAACCTTCAGTTCCGGCACCGCGGACCAGCCCCTTTCGCGATCACACACCTGCGTGAGGGACACTTAATCACTGCATCACCAGACGTTTGTGTTGATCATGGAGGAGCCACCGGTGGAGTTCGACGTTCTGATCGAGATCCCTAAGGGATCGCGGAACAAGTACGAGGTCGACCACGAGACCGGTCGCATCCGCCTCGACCGTCGTCTGTTCACGTCGACGGCCTACCCGACGGACTACGGCTACGTCGAGAACACCCTCGGCGAGGACGGCGACCCGCTGGACGCCCTGGTCATCCTGGACGAGCCGACGTTCCCGGGCTGCCTCATCAAGTGCCGCGCCATCGGCATGTTCCGCATGACGGACGAGGCCGGCGGCGACGACAAGCTGCTGTGCGTCCCGGCGACGGACCCGCGCATGGAGCACCTGCGCGACATCCACCACGTCTCCGAGTTCGACCGCCTGGAGATCCAGCACTTCTTCGAGGTCTACAAGGACCTCGAGCCCGGCAAGTCCGTCGAGGGCGCCGACTGGGTCGGCCGCACCGAGGCCGAGGCCGAGATCGAGCGTTCCTACAAGCGCGCCCAGGACCAGGGCGGTCACTGACCCCCGGCGCCTGACGCACCGCGTACGCGAACGGGCCGCACCTCCCCGACCGGGGTCGTGCGGCCCGTTCGTGTATCCGTGCGCATACTGAGGCGTACGGGAGGCAGACGCGTACGTAGTCGTACGAAGGGCGAGAGGTGTCGGAGCGGGAGTCGGAGGCGCCGGAGGACCGCAAGCCGCAGTCCGACGAGGCGCGCAGCGCGTTCACGCAGCCGAGCGGTGTCGCACCGCCGGCTCCGGTGGCGGACGAGGAGTCCTCGACCACGTCGGAGTTCTCGGTCCCGGAGGGGCTGAGCGTGCACGCGGTGGAGGTCGTGGAGGTGGAGGGGTCGGCCTTCACACCGCCGAGGACCTACAGCTCGCGGCAGTCGCCGCCCGCGTTCACCCCGGCGCACGGCATCCCGATGGTGCGGCTCACCAAGGAGGCGCCCTGGCAGGACCGGATGCGCACGATGCTGCGCATGCCGGTGGCCGAGCGGCCCGCGCCGGAGAAGGTCCACAAGGAGGACGAGACCGGGCCCGCCGTTCCCCGCGTGCTCGACCTGACGCTGCGTATCGGCGAGCTGCTGCTCGCGGGCGGCGAGGGGGCCGAGGACGTGGAGGCGGCGATGTTCGCCGTGTGCCGCTCCTACGGGCTCGACCGGTGCGAGCCGACGGTGACGTTCACCCTGCTGTCGATCACGTTCCAGCCCTCGCTGGTGGACGATCCGGTGACGGCCTCGCGCACGGTGCGGCGCCGGGGCACCGACTACAACCGGCTCGCGGCCGTGTTCCGGCTCGTGGACGACATCAGCGACGAGGACGTCGAGGTGTCCCTGGAGGAGGCCTACCGGCGCCTCGCGGAGATCCGCCGCAACCGGCACCCGTATCCCGGCTGGGCGCTCACCTCGGCGAGCGGGCTGCTCGCCGGCGCCGCCTCGATCCTCGTCGGCGGCGACCTGATCGTGTTCTTCGCCGCGGCGATCGGCGCGATGCTGGGCGACCGGCTCGCGTGGCTGTGCGCGGGGCGCGGGTTCCCGGAGTTCTACCAGTTCCTGGCCGCCGCGATGCCGCCGGCCGGCATCGGCATCCTGCTCACGCTCGCCAGCGTCGACGTGCGGGCCTCCGCGGTCATCACCGGTGGACTGTTCGCGCTGCTGCCCGGACGGGCGCTGGTGGCGGGCGTGCAGGACGGCCTGACCGGCTTCTACATCACGGCCGCGGCCCGGCTCCTGGAAGTCATGTACTTCTTCGTCGGCATCGTGATCGGCGTGCTGATCATGCTCTACGTGGGCGTGCAGCTGCACGCCGAGCTGAACCCGGAGGCCGCGCTCAAGGTCATCGACCGCCCGTACTGGCAGATCGCCGCGTCGATGGCGCTCTCCCTGGCCTTCGCCGTGCTCCTCCAGCAGGAGCGCTCCACGGTGCTCATGGTGACGCTGAACGGCGGGGTGGCCTGGGTCGTCTACGGGGCCATGCATGTGGCGGGCGGGATCTCGCCGGTGGCGTCCACGGCGGCGGCGGCCGGGCTCGTGGGCCTGTTCGGCCAGCTCTTCTCCCGCTACCGGTTCGCGTCCGCGCTGCCCTATGTCACGGCGGCGATCGGGCCGCTGCTGCCCGGTTCGGCGACGTACTTCGGGCTGCTGGCGATCGCGCAGAACGACGTGGACGGGGGGCTCGTGTACCTGTCGCAGGCCGCGGCTCTGGCGATGGCCATCGCGATCGGGGTGAACCTGGGTGGCGAGATCTCCCGCCTCTTCATCCGCTCCCCCGGCGCGGAGGGCCGCCGAGCGGCCAAGCGCACGCGTGGTTTCTAGTGCCGCCCGGTCCCGGTCCTGCCTGGTGAGGTCTCGTCGCCGGGTGCCGCCCGGTGGGGCTTCTCGCGCAGTTCCCCGCGCCCCTGGAGATGGCGCACGAAGTGCGCATCTCC
>NZ_JBHYTK010000103.1:0-29281 GCF_042749255.1 Streptomyces sp. NPDC059524
GGGCGGAGCCCCGTGACCGCACCTCCTCCTGCCGGAGGGGCTGTTCACCGAGTACGTACTACAGCGCAACCCCGAGCAGGGCGTCGACCGCACGGGACACCACACCGGGCGCCCCTTCGTCCGACCCACCGTCGGAGACCTGGCGCTCGACCCAGCGGTCGACCGCCGCGAGCGCCGCGGGGGCGTCCAGGTCGTTCGACAGCGCCTCGCGGATCTCGTCGACCAGCGCCTCGGCGGCGGGCCCGTCGGGACGGGACACCGCGGCGCGCCACCGGTCGAGCCGCTCCAGCGCGTCGGTCAGGACCTTGTCGGTCCACTCCCAGTCGGCCCGGTAGTGGTGGGCCAGGAGCGCCAGCCGGATCGCGGCCGGGTCGACGCCGTCGCGGCGCAGCTTGGAGACGAAGACCAGGTTGCCCCGGGACTTGGACATCTTCTCGCCGTCGAGCGCGACCATGCCGGCGTGCACGTACGCCTTGGCCATCGGGAACTCGCCGGTGAGCACCTGGGCGTGCGAGGCGCCCATCTCGTGGTGCGGGAAGGCCAGGTCGGATCCGCCGCCCTGGACGTCGAAGCCCATGCCGAGGTGGTCGAGGGCGATGGCCACGCACTCGATGTGCCAGCCGGGGCGCCCCGCGCCGAGCGAGCCGCCGTCCCAGCTGGGCTCGCCCTCGCGGGCGGCCATCCACAGCATCGGGTCGAGCGGGTTCTTCTTGCCCGGACGGTCCGGGTCGCCGCCCCGCTCGGCGGACAGCAGCCGCATGGCGGCCGCGTCCAGGTTCGAGACGGACCCGAAGTGCGGGTCGGCCTCGACGGAGAAGTAGATGTCGCCGTCGAGCTCGTAGGCGGCGCCCGCGTCACGGAGCCGCTCGACGAGCGGCACGATGCCGGGTATCGCCTCGACGGCGCCTATGTAGTGCTGCGGCGGGAGCATCCGCAGGGCGGTCATGTCCTCGCGGAACAGGGCGGTCTCGCGCTCGGCGAGGCCCTCCCAGTCGATGCCGTCGCGCACGGCCCGCTCCAGCAGGGGGTCGTCGACGTCCGTGACGTTCTGGACGTAGTGGACCTGCCGCTTGGTGTCGAGCCACACGCGCTGCACGAGGTCGAACGCGTTGTAGGTCGCCGCGTGACCCATGTGGGTCGCGTCGTACGGCGTGATGCCGCAGACGTAGATACGGGCGACGGGACCGGGGTCGAGGGTGACGAGCCCACCGGTCGCGGTGTCGTGGATCCTCAGGTCGCGGCCCTTACCAGGCAGGGCGGGGACCTCAGAAGCGGGCCAGGCATGCATGTCCTGAAGCCTAACCGGACGGTGCTTCCGCATACGAACCGGATCGGTGTGATGGCCGACAAGGCCCTCTTGCGCGCATCCCGTCCCTCGGCTATCGGTTCAGACGAGAGCGGCGCGGATCGCGTCGCTCAGCCCGAAATGACGGATCCCGTGAACCAGCCAGGCCCGCAGGGCGCACACGAAGTACGTCCAGCCCTGGGTCTGCCCGACGGCGCGCGCGGCGCCCTCGGAGCCCTCGCCCATCCGGTCCTCGGTGATGGTGATTCTTGTCGCGCCGTCCTCCTGCGCGAGCCGGATCGTCACCTCGCCCGGCCAGCGCCAGGTGATGAGGCGGTCCGCCTCGATGTCGCCGATCTCGACGTCGAACGTGGCGTCGACATGGCCGAAGCGCCACGTCACGGTGGTGCCGGGCACCATCGCGGCGGACGCCTCGGCGGTGAAGAAGCTCGACAGGCTCTCCGGGCTCACGATGGCCTCGAAGACGTCCTTGGCCGGACGCTCGATCCGGTCCTCGACAATCAGCTTGGTCATGCCCCGAACGTAGCCCGCCCCGCCGCCGCCCGCTCCCGGACCCCGCGAGCCCGCAGGTCGGCAGGCCGGACGGCCGCCTGTCAGCAGCACGCTCACGCGTACGTCAGACGGGCGGCCACGGGATCGCGGGCCAGTCGCCGCCCGGCTCACGGTGCCGTCCGGTCCTGAGCAGCTCCGCCACCCGTTCCCGTACGGCGTCGAGCTCCGCGGCGGTGATCAGGGCGCCGAGCCGGTCGGCCAGCGGCTCCCCCGCGCCCAGACGGTCACGCAGGCGCTCCAGGGCGGCCGTCGCCTCCTCGGTGAGCGGCTCGCCCGCCCAGCCCCACAGCAGGGTGCGCAGCTTGTCCTCGGCGTGGAAGGTGACGCCGTGGTCGATGCCGTAGAGCCGGCCCGTGGCGTCGAGCAGCAGGTGGCCGCCCTTGCGGTCGCCGTTGTTGATCACCGCGTCGAGCACCGCGAGGCGGCGCAGGCGCGGGTCGTCGGCGTGCACGAGCAGCGCGGTGCGGCCCTCGCCGACCTCCGCGAAGCCGATCGCCTTCCAGCCCTCGCCCGGCTCCTCGCCGTCGACGAGCGCGAGCAGCCGGCCGGCCTCCTCGGGATCCTCCGGGCCGTCGATCCACAGCTGGCACATGCCCTCGCCGTACGGTCCGTCGCGCAGCACGGTCGGCGGCACCAGGCCCCAGCCGAGCGCCTCGGAGACCTCGTAGGCGGCGACCTCGCGCTGGGCGAGCGTGCCGTCGGGGAAGTCCCACAGGGGGCGCTCGCCGCGCACCGGCTTGTAGACGCAGGCGGCCTCGCGGCCCTCGTGCGTGACGGTGCACAGCAGCACCGCGTTCGACGCCTCGCGGATCCGGCCGCGGACCTCGAGCTCGCCGCGGGTCAGGAGGTCGAGGGCGGAGAGGTCGGCGGGGGCGCTCACGCTCCGCGCCGGTATCCGTTCTGGCGCGGACATACGTGTCCCTCCGGGTCGAGCGGCAGGCTGCACAGGGGGCACGGCGGGCGGCCCGCGTTCACGACGTCCAGGGCGCGCTTGGCGAACGCGCGGGCCTGCGTGCCGGTCAGACGGACGCGGAGCATCGGCGGCCCGTTCTCCTCGTCCTGGAGAAGCCTCTCCTCGGCCTCGGCGAGGTCCTCCTCGGACTCGGCGTCCAGCTCCACGAGCGCCTGCGCCTCGACGATCATGCGCTGCTCGTCACCGTCCCAGGCGAGCGCCATCGTGCCGACGCGGAACTCCTCCTCCACCGGGGAGTCCAGCGGGGCGGTGTCCGCGATCTCGGAGGGCGCCACGGCGGGCACCGGGGCGTTGCCCCCGCTGCGCCGCACGACCTCGTCGAGCAGCTCGTCCATGCGTTCCGCGAGCGCGGCGACCTGGGTCTTCTCCAGCGCCACGCTCGTGACGCGCGTGCCTGCCGAGGCCTGCAGGAAGAAGGTGCGGCGCCCGGGGAGTCCGACCGTGCCGGCCACGAAACGCTCCGGAGGGTCGTAGAGGAACACCTGACGGGACACGTCCTGCTCTCCATGGGGATCGGGGGATCTGGGAACCGACTTGTGCCGGCGGCTGCTTCACCCTACTGCGGGCGACGATCACGGTGCGCCCGCGCCACCGCCCACGGGCGCATCCGGCCCCTGCGGCTGCTCGCGCGGGGCGAGCGAGGCGAAGTCCCCGGTGTCGCCGAGGCGTACGAGGAAGGGGCGCAGCCGGGTGTAGCGGATCGCCGTGACGGAGCAGGGCTCCACGGAGATGCGCTGGAAGAGGTCGAGGTGCAGCCCGAGGGCGTCCGCGACGAGGGACTTGATGATGTCTCCGTGCGAGCACATCAGGTACACGGCGTCGGGGCCGTGCTCGGCCTCCACGCGCGCGTTCCACTCGCGCACCGCCTCGGCGGCGCGGTGCTGCATGTGGCGCATGGACTCGCCGCCGGGGAACGCGGCGGCGGTCGGGTGCTGCTGCACGACCTGCATGAGCGGCTCGTCGGCGAGCTCGGCGAGCTTGCGGCCCGACCAGTCGCCGTAGTCGCACTCGCCGATCCGGTCGTCGGTGTGCACGCTCAGCCCGGGGCGGGCGGCGAGCAGCGGCGCGACGGTCTCCCGGCAGCGCTGCAGCGGGCTGCTGACGACCTCGGCGAGGGGCAGCTCCGCGAGGCGCGCGGGCAGCGCGGCGGCCTGCGCGGCCCCGCGCTCGTCGAGGGCCACGCCGGGGGTCCACCCGGCGAGCAGACCCGCGGTGTTGGCGGTCGAGCGTCCGTGCCGGACGAGAATCAGCGTGGGCATACGCGCCACCCTAGGCCGTGTGGAAGTGCGGGCCCGCCCCGGTCTGGGAAGAATTCTCCGCATGATCGTCGACTGCGCCATCTACCGGGACGGGCGCCGTATCGAGCGGCCCGCGGACTTCGCCGTCGCGCTGGACGAGGCGCGGGCCTCGGGCCACGCGTTCGTCTGGATCGGACTGCATGAGGCCTCCACGGAGGAGTTCGACCGGGTCAGCCACGAGTTCAGACTGCATCCGCTGGCCGTCGAGGACGCCCTCAAGGCGCATCAGCGGCCGAAGCTGGAGGTGTACGACGACTCGCTGTTCGTCGTCCTCAAGCCGGTCGTCTACGAGGCGCGCAGCGACAGGGTGTCCACGGGCGAGCTGATGATCTTCCTCGGCGACTCGTTCGTGGTGACGGTGCGGCACGGCGAGGGCGCGCCCCTGAAGGCGGTGCGCAAGCGGCTGGAGGACGATCCGGAGTTCCTGGCGCACGGCCCGACGGCGGTCCTGTACTCGATCGCCGACGCGACGGTGGACCACTATCTGGAGGTCGCGGCCGAGTTGCAGACGGACCTGGAGGAGCTGGAGGCGGAGGTCTTCTCGCCGGACGGTGGCGGCTCCCGGGACACGGCGGCGCGGATCTACACCTTCAAGCGGCAGATCCTGGAGTTCCGGCGCGCGACCGGCCCGCTGGCGATGCCGATGGCGCGCCTGTCGGGCGTGGGGCCTTGGGGCACCGCGGGCGTCCCGTTCGTCAGCGCGGACGCGCAGCCCTTCTTCCGGGACGTGAACGACCACCTGACCCGGGTCAACGAGTCGGTGGACGGCCTGGACCGGCTGGTGTCGGACATCCTGTCGGCCCACCTGGCGCAGATGAGCGTCCGGCAGAACGACGACATGCGCAAGATCTCGGCGTGGGCGGCGATGGCCGCCGTGCCCACGATGATCGCCGGGATCTACGGCATGAACTTCGACCACATGCCCGAGCTGCACTGGGTGTGGACGTACCCGGCGGTCATCGTGGTGATGGCGGTCCTCGAAGTGCTCCTGTACCGGCAGTTCAAGCGGCGCGGCTGGCTCTGACGCGCCGCCCCCGGCCCGGGGTCAGGCGAACTCGACGGAGGTGGTCGCCGGGCCGCCCAGCGCGTCACGCCGCTCGGGCATCTCCAGGGAGACCATCCGCCGCCAGCCGCCGAGGCGTTCGTACGCGTACACGGCGTGGATACCGGCGGCGAGCACGGCCGACTTGGCCTTCGACCAGCCCAGGATGCGGCCCATGTGGTCCATGACGGCGAGGCTGACGTCCCGGTAGACGGCGATCTCCGCGAGGGCGCACTCGCGCAGGATGCGCTGGATGGTGCGGCCGTGCCCCGCGTAGGCGAAGCGCAGCAGTTCCTCATGGCAGTAGGCGAGGTGGTTGTCCTCGTCATTGGAGATCATCTTCACCGCGCGGCCGATGTCCGGATGGTCGGAGAAGTGCTTGCGCAGCAGCTCCATCTGCTCGGAGGCGCGCTGTTCGGTGACCCGGCTGTGCGCGAGGTACGTGACGATGTCCTGCACGGACAGCGGCTCGTCGCGCTTGAGCTGCTCGTGGGCGAGCCCGATGCCGTGCCGCTCGAGGAGCATCGTGTAGTCGGCCTCCTCCGGTACGGGGACCGGTTGCAGGCCGCGCTTCTTCATGAGCGCGTTGAAGATGCGCCCGTGCTTGTCCTCGTCCGCGCCGTGCCGGGCGACCTTGGGGGCGAGGTCGCGCTCGCTCGCCGGGACGAGCGCCGCGATCCTGCCGTTCTCCCAGCCGCCCTGGGACTCCCCGCTGGCCGCGATGGAACAGAACAACCGGAACGACTCGTCGTCGTCGAGGATCTCCTGGAACAGACTCTTGGCCGACAGCATCGTGATACCTCCCTGCCGCTCCCTGCCTGTGCACAGGATTTCGCGCCTCGGCGCGTCCCGCGACTCGGAGTCCGCCCGGCGCGTGACCGAACGGGCCCCGGCGCGTTGTTCCCCGTGACGGCCGTGGCGGGGAAGACACCCCGAGCCCCCACCACGGCCGCAGACCTCTCCCCCGGGAACTACGCCAGACCGGCGCGCTCCAGCGCCTCCGTGCCCGCGCGCAGCGAGGCGAGGCGCTCGTCCAGCGAGAAGCCGGCCGGGGACAGCGTGAGCGTGGTGACCCCGGCCTCCGCGTAGGCGCGCATCCGGTCGGCGATCCGGTCGACGGAGCCGAGCAGGGTCGTGGAGTCGATGAGCTGCTGCGGGATCGCCGCGGCGGCGCCCTCCTTGTCGCCGGACAGGTACTTCTCCTGGACCTCGGCGGCCTCCTTCTCGTAGCCCATGCGGCAGGCGAGCTGGTTGTAGAAGTTCTGCTTGCGGCTGCCCATGCCGCCCACGTACAGGGCGGTGTAGGGGCGCAGCAGGTCGGCGAGCGAGGAGACGTCCTTGTCGTCGCCGACGGCGATCGGCACGGTCGGGCAGACGTCGAAGCCCTCCATCGTCTTGCCGGCCTTCTCGCGGCCCGCGCGCAGGTGACGGATCGCGGTGTCCTCGATGTGCTCGGCGGCCGGGAAGATCAGCAGGGCGCCGTCGGCGATCTCGCCGGTCTGCTCCAGGTTCTTCGGGCCGATCGCGGCGATGTAGAGCGGGATGTGCTCGCGCTGCGGGTGCACGGTCAGCTTGAGGGACTTGCCCGGGCCCTCGGGCAGCGGCAGGGTCCAGTGCTCGCCCTCGTAGGAGACGCGCTCGCGGCTCATCGCCTTGCGGACGATGTCGACGTACTCGCGCGTGCGGGCCAGCGGCTTGTCGAACTTGACGCCGTACCAGCCCTCGGAGACCTGCGGCCCGGAGACACCGAGACCGAGGCGGAAGCGGCCGCCGGACAGCGAGTCGAGGGTGGCGGCCGTCATCGCGGTCATCGTGGGCTGGCGGGCGGGGATCTGCATGATCGCGGAGCCGACGTCGATCCGCTCGGTCTGCGCGGCCACGTACGACAGCACGGTCACGGTGTCGGAGCCGTACGCCTCGGCCGCCCAGCAGACCGCGTAGCCGAGCTTGTCGGCCTCCTTCGCGACGGTGAGGTTGTCGGTGTCCATGCCCAGGCCCCAGTAGCCGAGGTTGATGCCGAGCTTCATTGACCACATCTCCTTAACGCCGTGCCGACGGTCGTGCCAAAGCCCTACGGTCCAGGGGCTTACCCATCGGTAACGCCCCTGGTCGGGCACCCTAGCGCGCCCGGCCGCCGCGCAGTCGTCCACAGGGGCCCCGATCCTGAGCCGGGGCCAGTAATCTCAGCGCCCATGGAGCAGAGGCATCTCGGCCGCACCGGCCTGCGCGTGTCCCGGATCGGACTCGGCACCCTCACCTGGGGCCGGGACACCGACGAGCACGACGCCGCCGACCTGTTGAAGACCTTCTGGGAGGCGGGCGGCAGCCTGGTCGACACGGCCGACGTGTACGGGGACGGGGAGTCGGAGTACCTGCTCGGGCGGCTGATCGAGGGGCTGGTGCCGCGCCAGGACCTGGTGATCTCCACGAAGGCGGGCAGCGTGCCCGATCCCGACCGGCGCTTCGACGGCTCGCGCGGCCATCTGCTCGCCGCGCTCGACGCCTCCCTGGCCCGCCTCGGCACGGACCACGTGGACCTGTGGCAGGTCCACGCCTACGATCCGGGCACGCCGCTCGACGAGACGCTCCAGGCGCTCGACATCGCCGTCGCCAGCGGGCGGGCCCGGTACGCGGGGGTGTCCAACTTCTGCGGCTGGCAGCTCGCCAAGGCGGCCACCTGGCAGCTCGCGGCGCCCGGGACCCGCACCCGGATCGCCAGTACGCAGATGGAGTACTCGCTGCTGCAGCGCGGCGTGGAGCGGGAGGTGCTGCCCGCCGCGCTCGACCTCGGCATCGGGCTGCTGCCGTCCTCGCCGCTGGGGCGCGGTGTCCTCACCGGCAAGTACCGCACGGGCACGCCCGCGGACTCGCGCGGCGGCTCGGACCACATGGCGCCGTTCGTCGCCCCGTACCTCGACGAGACGGCCCGGCACATCGTGGACGCGGTGTCCATAGCCGCCGACGGGCTCGCCACGACGCCGCTGCAGGTGGCGCTCGCCTGGATCAGGGACCGGCCCGGAGTGACCGCCCCGATCGTCGGCGCGCGCAACGCCCAGCAGCTCACGGCCGCGTTGTCAGTGGAGACGCTTAGTCTTCCTGACGAGATCTGCCAGGCGCTCGACGACGTGTCGGCGCCCGTGCACCGCTATCCCGATCAGGACTGGAGCACGTTGTGAGTACGGAGTCCGCCGCCGAGGAGACCGGCCCGGCACCGACCCCCGACACCGCGCAGGAGAGCGCGGCGGGACAGGCCCCCGGCCCCGACGACGCCGCGCAGGCGTCCGAGGGCGAGCCCGGGGGCCAGGTCGGCGGCGAGGACACCCACTTCCCTGAGCCCGACAACCGGGCGACGGACGGGGCCGAGGCGGACGCGGAGCCGTCGGAGGGCACGGCCGCGGACCAGGACGGCGGAAGCGACCCCGCCGCGAGCGGTGCGGCCGACGGCCGGGACGACGAGGATGCTCGCACGGCCGGACAGCAGGCGGCGGAGCCGGAGGGCGGCGACCAGGAGCAGCGCGGCGGCGCCGCGTCCGGGAGCACGGACGGCGAACAGGCCGACGCGCGGGCCGAGGTGGCCGCGGGGCAGGCGGCTGAGCACGAGGGCGCCGAGCAGGACGCTCCGCATGGCTCCGCGGCCGGGAGCACGGAGGACGCCCCGGCCGACGCGCGCGCCGAGACGGCCGACGGCTCCGAATCCGACGGCGACGGCGACGGCGACGGCGACGGCGACGGGCAGGCTCCGGGGGACGCGGCGACCGGTGAAGGGGCCCAGGTCTCCGAGGCCGAGGCCGAGCTCGCGGCCCAGCGGGAGTTCCGGGAGCGGATCGCTCAGCGGAAGGCCTCCAAGGAAGGGCCCATCGACGCGGGGGCCAAGCTGAGCGGCACCGCGGCCGACCTGCTCGCGGCCGTGCGGGCCGTGGAGAGCGGCGGCAAGCCCGCCTCCTCCGTGTTCACCGCACCCGCACCGGCACCGGCGCCCGAGCCCGCGCGCACGCCCGAAGCGCGCCCTGCGGCCACCTCCGCGCCGGAGCAGGGGCCGCGGCCCGGCGTTCCCGGCCCGGCCCGCGCGGTGGCCGGTCCCGGCGCGGAGGCCGTGGCCGCCGTACGGGCCGTGCTCGGCGAGGGCGGGGCGCCCGAGTCGCTCGCCGCGGCGGCCGCCGGCGCTCTGGGCGAGGGCGCCGAGGAGCGGCTGCGCGAGGATCCCTGGCAGCTGCTGCGCGTCCCCGGGGTGCGGCCCGAGCAGGCCGACGGCTTCGCGCGGGCGCTGCTCGGCGCCGAGTGCGGCCCGGACGACGAGCGGCGCGGCTGCGCGGTCGCGGTCTGGCTGCTGGAGCAGGCGGCCCTCGCGGGACACACCGCCCTGGACCTGCCGGTGCTCGCCGAGGCGCTCGGCAAGTACGCGGTGACCGACCCCGAGGCGGCGGTGCAGAGCGCGGTCGCGGAGGGCGACGCGCTCGTCCTCCAGGACCCGCTGGACGAGCCCCCGGCACAGGCGGCCGCGCCCGAGCAGGCCGAGGAGGAGGGCGAGCGCCCGGTCCGGATCCTGGTCGGCCTGGAGCGGTACGCGATGGCGGAGGAGAGCCTCGCGGACGGCCTGGCCCGACTGGTCAACGCGGGCGCGAAGGACGCGACGCCCCCGGCCGGTTGGGAGGAGGCCGCGACCCGGGCGAAGGGCTCGACTGCGGAGCTGCTCCGCGCGGTCGCCGCCCACCGCCTGGTGCTGCACACGGGCGGCGAGGCGGCCCGCGCCGAGCCGGTCGCGGTGGCGAAGGCGGCGGCCGGGCTCGGCCTGCGGGTCTGCGTCGCGGCGCACAGCGCGGACGGCCGCCGCAGAGCCGCCGAGCTGCTCGGCCCGGACGCCCCGCGCGAGGTGACCGCCACGGTCGCCGGGCTCGTCGCGCACGCGGAGGGCCCCGGCCGGGACGCGGACGGCGCGCTGGCCCTGGACCTGCTGGTGGTGCTCGACGCCCCGCAGCTGGACGTGGACGGCGCGGCGCTCCTCGTGGAGCAGCTGCCCGACGGGGCGGGGCTGCTGCTCAGCGGCGACCCCGGCACGCTGTGGTCGACGGGCCCGGGCCGGGTCTTCGCGGACCTGCTCGCGGCCGCCGTCTGCCCGCGCATCGCCTCCCGCACCCCCGACTTCGGCCCGATCGGCGAGCTGGTCTCGGGCATCGGCATCGGTGAGCTGAACGCGGTGGAGGCGCCCGGCAAGGAGGTCGTGATCGTCCCGGTGCGGGACGCGGCGGAGGCGATCCACCGTACCGTGCAGCTCGTCGCGGACTCGGTGCCGCGCGCGATCGGGGTGCCCGCCGAGCAGACGCAGGTGATCACGGTCGGCCACGGCGGCGCGGCGGGGACGCGGGCGTTGAACGCGGCGCTGAAGGAGCGGCTCAACCCGGGCCCCGGCCGCTTCGGCGGCTTCGACCCCGGGGACCGGGTGGTGCACGTGCCCGCGCCGGGCCGGATCCGCCCGGGGCGGGTGCTGGGCGCGGACGCGGAGGGCCTGCGCCTGGACTGCGACGGTGAGCCCGTGCTCGTACCGAAGGACCGCGTGGAGCAGGCCGTGCGGCACGGCTGGGCGGTCACCGGGCACCAGGCCGTGGGCCTGCGCTGGCCGGCGGCCGTGGTGGTGCTGCCCGGGGACGCGACGCAGGGGCTGACGCGCCCGTGGGTCTACACGGCGTTCGGCCGCGGCGAGCGGCACCTGTCCGTGGTGCACGGGGCGGATGCGGCGCTGCCGCGCGCCGTGGCGGAGCTCCCGGCGAAGCCCCGCACCACCCGCCTGCAGACCCTGGTCCGGGGCCAGATCCCGGCGTCCTGAGCCCGTCGCGGCCGGACGGCACGCCGCCCCCGCACCCGGTCGTCCGGGGCGGGGGCGGTGTACTGTCCGGGTCCGTCAGCGGCCGGCGTCCTCCAGGGGCCCGTCCGTGGCCGGGCGGGGGCGCGGGGGGCGCTCCCCGGCGAGTTCGTCGTCGAGCTCGTCGTCGAACACCGAGCTGACGTCGAAGCGGCAGACGACCCGCTGCGGATCGGCGTCCTCGAAGGGGGCCTCCAGCCACTCCCCCGGCTCGGCCGGCTCGTCCGCGGCCGTGACCCAGAGCGTGGCGTCGCCCTCGTCGAGCCCGAACTCCTTGTGCCGGGACGCGATCTCGTCGGGCTCGAACTCGCCGAAGAGCACGCCGAGCGCGGCGTGCACACTGCTGCCCGCCCCGTCCGCGGCCCCCTCGTCCGCGTCGGGTCCGGCGTCGAGGTCGGCGATCCGTCCTGCCTGGGCGAGCAGCCGCTGCGGCTCCACCACGGCGTAGTCGCGCCGGATCAGCACGCTCAGCGCGTTCGGTTCCTCGGGTCCGGTGTACGGCGGGAGCGAGTCGTCCCCGCCGGGGATCTCGAAGGGGGTGACCTCGTCGTAGCGGTCGTAGAGGAGTTCGTCGTACTCCTCGGCCGCGGCGGCGAGTTCGTTGAACGCCTCGTAGACGGCCGGGTCGTCCTCGCCCGACCGGCGCTCGACAGCCGCCAGGTGGCGGTCGAGCGCAGCCTTGACCGCCTCCGCGGCGGCGCGTACCTCGGCAGCGGTGGGCTGCGCAGCATCAGACATAGTGCAGACGCTATCCGTACCGGGCCGCTGCCCGCACAATAGATGCGATGCCGGAATACGAATTTGTCGACGTGTACGTGCCGCGCGGGGTGTCCCGCAAGGAGGCGACGCGTCTGCTGACGGACCATGCAGAGTACGGACACTGGGAGTTGGACCGACTGATCCTGCGCCACGACGGGAGCCGCCGCGTGCGGCTGCGCCGTCGGATCATCCGCCAGGTGCGGGCCACGTGGTGACCTGCACGACGACCTCGCGATGACCTGCACCTGACCAGTGCGGAGACAAAAACGGAGCGGGCCCGTTCTGCGGAGCCCGCTCCGTGGTCACCCGGTGGGCGGCGTCACACGCCGGCCTTGGCCCTCCGGTAGAGCACCGCGCCCGCGAGCAGCGCACCCGCGCTCGCCGCGCCCGCAGCGCCGATCGGCAGCGAGCTGCCCGTCTCGGCGAGCTGGGACTGGCCCTTGGGCGGGGTGACGGTCTGCGTCCCCGGCTTGTTGGGCTGGTCCGGGGTGCGCGGGGTGACCGGAGGCTTCTCCGGCGTGCCGGGGTGGTGCGGCGTGACCGGCGGCTCGGTCGGCGGCGTGACCGGCGGCGGGGTGGACTCCCCGTTCGCGCAGTCGTTGCCCCCGGCCGGGTTGCCGATGCCGATCACGTCGACGGTGTTGCCGCACGCGTTGACCGGGAGGTCGATCGGCAGCTGCACGTTGTTGCCCGAGCCGACGCCCGGCGAGTCACTGGTGTGCCCGCCCGCGTGGGAGCCGCCGCCGGACGACGAGGAGCCGCCGTACGAGTCGTCGCCGCTCCCGTCGTCGTCGGAGGCGTCGGAGGTGTTGGCGCAGCTGTTGCCGGCCGCCGGGTTGAGCAGCCCGATGACGTCGATGGTGTTCCCGCACACGTTCACCGGGACGTGCACCGGAGCCTGGACGGAGTTGCCGGACGCCACACCGGGCGAATCGGACGCGGTGCCGGTGGCACCGGCGTCGGCGTACGCGATCCCGCCCGTCACGGCGAGCGCGCCGGACGCGGCCGCCACGGTGATCAGGCCTTTGCGCATGACCTGTCGCATAGCTTTCCCTGCCTTAGAACTCTGCTGAACGCCTCATGGAAGGCGCTGGAGAGGCACGGGGGCGGTCGTGCGTCCCGTGCCGAATACCCAATCGGCCCCGGAGCGCATGGCGCGCACTCCGGGGCCGACGGACTCAGACCCTCAAGGGGTGGGGCACAACAACGTCAGTTGTTGACGCAGGTGTTGCCGAAGGCGGGGTTGAGCAGCCCGATCACGTTCACGGTGTTGCCACAGAGGTTCACCGGGACGTGGACCGGCACCTGGATGACGTTGCCCGAGAGCACACCGGGGGACTTCACGGCGGCACCCTGAGCACCGGCGTCGGCAGCGGCGATGCCCGCACCCGCGAGCACGAGGCCACCAGTGGCAGCCGCAGCAGCGACGACCTTCTTGATCATTGTTCCTCCTTGTTGGCAAAGACAGTCCCAGCCGCGGACTGCACTCCCTGTAACGAGGAGGGGCCATTGGGGCTACGAGCCACCGGTGTCATTCACTCGTTCCGGTCAGTCACGTACACCTGGACGAATGTCAGGAGGCGTCGATGAACCGGTCCAGGACGCGGACGCCGAACTTCAGGCCGTCCACCGGAACGCGCTCGTCCACGCCGTGGAACATGCCGGCGAAGTCCAGCTCGGGCGGCAGCTGCAGCGGCGCGAAGCCGAAGTTGCGGATGCCGAGCTCCACGAAGGACTTGGCGTCGGTGCCGCCGGAGAGCGTGTACGGGATCGCCTTGCCGATCGGGTCCTCGGCGGCGATCGAGGACTTCATGGCCTCGACGAGCGCGCCGTCGAAGTCGGTCTCGACGGCCTTGTCCGCGTGCACGTCCTCGCGCTTGACGTTCGGTCCGAGGATCCGGTCGAGGTCGGCGAGGAACTCGTCCTCGTAGCCGGGCAGGAAGCGTCCGTCGACGTGTGCGGTGGCCTCGCCGGGGATCACGTTCACCTTGTAACCGGCGCCCAGCTGCGTGGGGTTGGCGGTGTTGCTGAAGGTGGCGCCGATCAGCTTGGCGATGCCGCCGAGCTTGGCGACGGTCGTCTCCATGTCCTCGGGGTCGAGCTCCACGCCGTACGCGTCGCCGAGCTCGTCGAGGAAGTGGCGCAGGGTCTTGGTGACCCGGATCGGGAACCTGTGCCGGCCGAGCCGGGCGACCGCCTCGGACAGCTCGGTGATCGCGTTGTCCCGGTGGATCATGGAGCCGTGCCCGGCGGTGCCGGCCACGGTGAGCTTCATCCAGTGCATGCCCTTCTCGGCGGTCTGCACCAGGTAGAGCCGCCGCTGCTCGTTCACCGTGAACGAGAAGCCGCCGACCTCGCTGATCGCCTCCGTGACCCCGTCGAAGAGGTCCCGGTGGTTGTCGACGAGATGGCGGGCGCCCCAGGTGCCGCCGGCCTCCTCGTCGGCGAGGAAGGCGAGGACGATGTCGCGCGGGGGCTTGCGGCCGGTGCGCAGGCGGTCGCGGACGACCGCGAGGGTCATCGCGTCCATGTCCTTCATGTCGACGGCCCCGCGGCCCCAGACGCAGCCGTCGGCGACCTCGCCGGAGAACGGGTGGTGCGTCCAGTCCGCCGCGTTGGCCGGGACGACGTCGGTGTGGCCGTGGATGAGGAGCGCGGGCCGCGACGGGTCCTCGCCCTCGATCCGGGCCACGGTGGAGGCACGGCCGGGGTGCGACTCGAAGATCTTCGGTTCGAGGCCGACCTCGGCGAGCTTCTCGGCGACGTACTCGGCGGCCTTGCGTTCGCCCGGCCCCGAGTGGTCGCCGTAGTTGCTGGTGTCGATCTGGATCAGTTCGCGGCAGAGGTCCACGACCTCGTCCTGTCCGGAGACGGCCCTGCCCGCGCTCGACTCGCTCACGCTTGTTCCTCTCTCCCTGTGGTCCCCCTCATCCTCTCTCCCCCGCTCCCCCGGCCCAAGGGCGGGCGGCCCTCGTCACGTGCCGTTCACACGGCCCACCTGCGGAAAGGGGGTGTGATCGAAGCACTCCGAAACCCTGGTAATGTTCTCTGTGTCGCCGCGGGAAACACCCCGCAGAAAGCGACAGACACCTTGTCCGGGTGGCGGAATGGCAGACGCGCTAGCTTGAGGTGCTAGTGCCCTTTATCGGGCGTGGGGGTTCAAGTCCCCCCTCGGACACCACGGAAGGACCAGACATCGTCTGGTCCTTCTTGCGTTGGGCCTTCTCGCGCCGGGCCGCGCGCAGTTGCGACAGCGAGAGCAGGACGTAGAGCAGGGCGCCGGTGAGCGGCAGGGCGTGCCACAGGTGGTCGCCGAGGCCGAGTCCGAGGATCAGGTTGACGCCGAGTCCGCCCGCGAAGGCCCACAGCGCACGGTGGTTGACGGCGGCGACGGCGGCCTCGGAGAGGTCGTAACGGCCGCGCCGCAGCAGGAAGTAGTCGGCGACCAGGATGCCCGGGATCAGTGGGATCGCGTATCCGAGGTAGCCGAGGTACGTGAGGAAGGCGTCCAGGATGCCGGCGGTCAGGCCGTAGTAGGCGAGGCCGCAGGCCAGGACGCCGCAGATCACGTTGACGGTGATGCGTGGCAGGTCGGCCGCGGTGCGTCCGGCGAGGCTGGCGGCGTACATGTTGTTGACCTCGTGCGGGAAGCCCTGCACGAAGATCGCGAAGGTGGCGAGGGCGCCGACGCCGACCGCGCCGAAGGCCGCGCCCATGTCGGCCTGTCCGACGCCGAGTCCGAGCATGATGCCGAGCAGGTTGAAGCCGAAGTTGCCGACCATGAACTCGGCGACGGTGGTGGTCCAGACGGTGGCGCGGGACCTGCCGAAGCGGGTGATGTCGGGGGTGACGGTCGCGCCGGTCATCCACTTGTTGACCCCGAGGGCGAACAGGGCGAGCGCGGTGGCCTCGCCGGCGCGGGCCGGTTCGGCGTTCACGACGGCGCCGAGGCCGCCCGCGTGCCTTACGGCGGCGACGACGGCGACGATCACGGTGACCAGCATGAGGGGCACGCTGATGCGGCCGACCCAGGTCAGGCCCTTGCCGAAGCCGACGATGGACAGGGCGGTGTAGACGGCGCTGAGCACGACGCAGTAGAGGAGGCCGAGCCAGGGGTCCTTGCCGCCGGGCAGGACGCCGGCCGTGATGCCCGTGCTGTAGCCGACGAAGCCCGCCGACAGGAGGGCGATCACCAGGGAGGGCAGCCTGCTGCCGCCTCGGCCGAACGCGGCCTTGAGGCCGAGGGCGGTGGTGATCCGTTCGCGCTGGCCGATCAGGCCGCACAGGATCGAGACCGCGCTGACCACGACGGACGAGCCGACGGCGATCGCGAGGCCGGTCCAGAACGGGAAGAAGAGGCCGAGCGACATGCCGTAGAGGAGGTCGGTCGCCGAGACGGTGAAGCCCATGCGGACGAGGGTGATGGACAGGGTGGACCGGGTCTGGTCCGCGGGCAGCCGGTCGGCGGCGAAGTCCTCGGTGGCCTCGGCGGCGCGGCGGGCGCGGGCCCGGGCGTCGGAGGCGGGGTCGTCGGTGTGCATCACGGACACCTCTCGGGTGGATCGGCGTACGGGTGTCCCGTGATGCTCGCCGCCCGGCCCCGGCCGGACACTGGCAGCGGCTGCCAGTGCTGGGCCGCCGCGCTGGCACCGCGCGCCAGCCCGGAACGCCGTGCGCCCCGCCGGCGTGATGCCGACGGGGCGCGGGGAGCGGGCGGGAGTTACTTCTTCTCGACCGCGTGGCCGCCGAACTGGTTGCGCAGGGCGGCGATCATCTTCATCTGCGGGGAGTCGTCCTGGCGGGACGAGAAGCGGGCGAAGAGGGAGGCCGTGATCGCGGGCAGCGGCACCGCGTGGTCGATGGCCGCCTCGACGGTCCAGCGGCCCTCGCCGGAGTCGGCCGCGAAGCCGCGCAGCTTGTCCAGGTGCTCGTCGTCGTCCAGGGCGTTGACCGCGAGGTCGAGCAGCCAGGAGCGGATGACGGTGCCTTCCTGCCAGGAGCGGAAGACCTCGCGCACGTCGGTCACCGAGTCGGCGGCCTCGAGCAGCTCCCAGCCCTCGGCGTAGGCCTGCATCATGGCGTACTCGATGCCGTTGTGGACCATCTTGGAGAAGTGGCCCGCGCCGACCTTGCCGGCGTGGACGTAGCCGAAGTCGCCTTCGGGCTTGAGGGCGTCGAAGACCGGCTTGACCTTGGCGACGTTCTCGTCGGAGCCGCCGACCATCAGGGCGTAGCCGTTCTCCAGGCCCCAGACGCCGCCGGAGACGCCCGCGTCGACGAAGCCGATGCCCTTGGCCGCCAGTTCCTCGGCGTGCTTCTCGTCGTCCGTCCAGCGGGAGTTGCCGCCGTCGACGACGAGGTCGCCCTCGGACAGGAGGTCCTTCAGCTCGTCGACGGTGGACTGGGTGGCGGCGCCCGCGGGGACCATCACCCAGACCACGCGCGGGGCTTCGAGCTTGTCGACGAGTTCGGCGAGGGAGGCGACGTCGGAGATCTCCGGGTTGCGGTCGTAGCCGATGACGTCGTGGCCGGCGCGGCGGATGCGCTCGCGCATGTTGCCGCCCATCTTGCCGAGACCGATGAGACCGAGCTGCATGTCAGTTCACTTACCTTCAGTGCGGCCGCGCAGGGCGCGGTACGTGTCGACGAGGGACTGGGTGGAGGCGTCGAGGCCGGGGACCCGCGCGCCTTCGGTGAGGGCGGGTTCGACGCGCTTGGCGAGGACCTTGCCGAGTTCGACGCCCCACTGGTCGAAGGAGTCGATGTTCCAGACCGCGCCCTGGACGAACACCTTCTGCTCGTAGAGGGCGATGAGCTGGCCGAGGACCGAGGGGGTCAGCTCGGTGGCGAGGATCGTCGTGGTCGGGTGGTTGCCCTGGAACGTGCGGTGGGCGACCTGCTCCTCGGCGACGCCTTCGTCGCGGACCTCGTCGGCGGTCTTGCCGAAGGCGAGGGCCTGGCCCTGCGCGAACAGGTTGGCCATCAGCAGGTCGTGCTGGGCCGCCAGTCCGGAGCCGAGCTCCTCGACGGGCTTCGCGAAGCCGATGAGGTCGGCGGGGATCAGCTTCGTTCCCTGGTGGATCAGCTGGTAGTAGGCGTGCTGGCCGTTGGTGCCGGGCGTGCCCCAGACCACCGGGCCGGTCTGCCAGTCCACGGCCTCGCCGTCGCGCTGCACCGACTTGCCGTTCGACTCCATGTCGAGCTGCTGGAGGTACGCGGTGAACTTGGACAGGTAGTGGCTGTACGGGAGGACCGCGTGCGACTGGGCGCCGTGGAAGTTGCCGTACCAGATGCCGAGCAGGCCCAGGATCAGCGGGGCGTTGGCCTCGGGCGGGGCGGTGCGGAAGTGCTCGTCGACGAGGTGGAAGCCGTCGAGCATCTCGCGGAAGCGCTCCGGGCCGATCGCGATCATCAGGGAGAGGCCGATGGCGGAGTCGTACGAGTAGCGTCCGCCGACCCAGTCCCAGAACTCGAACATGTTGGCCGTGTCGATGCCGAACTCGGCGACCTTCTCCGCGTTCGTCGACAGGGCGACGAAGTGCTTCGCGACGGCTTCCTGGCCGGCGCCGAGCCCCTTCAGGAGCCAGTCGCGGGCGGAGGTCGCGTTCGTGATCGTCTCGATGGTGGTGAAGGTCTTCGAGGCGATGACGAACAGCGTCTCGGCCGGGTCGAGGTCGCGGACGGCCTCGTGGAGGTCGGCGCCGTCCACGTTCGAGACGAAACGGAACGTCAGGTCGCGGTCGGTGTACGGGCGCAGCGCCTCGTAGGCCATGGCGGGGCCGAGGTCGGAGCCGCCGATGCCGACGTTGACGACGTTCCTGATGCGCTTGCCGGTGTGGCCGGTCCAGGCGCCGGAGCGGACCTGGTCGGCGAAGGCGGCCATCTGGTCGAGGACGGCGTGCACCTGCGGCACGACGTTCTCGCCGTCGACCTCGATCACGGCGTCGGCCGGGGCGCGCAGGGCCGTGTGCAGGACGGCGCGGTCCTCGGTGGTGTTGATCTTCTCGCCGCGGAACATGGCGTCGCGCTGTCCGAAGACGTCGGTGGCGGCGGCCAGTTCACGCAGGAGGGCGAGGGTCTCGTCCGTGATCAGGTGCTTGGAGTAGTCGATGTGCAGGTCGCCGACGCGCAGCGTGTAGCGGTCGGCGCGCTCGGGGTCGGCGGCGAACAGCTCGCGCAGATGGGTGCCGTCGGTCTTGGCGCGGTGGTCCTCCAGGGCGGTCCACTGCGGGCGGCGCGTCAGCGGGGTGGTCGGGTCAGGCATGTTGAACGGACTCCTTGGAGTCGGAGGTGCCGGTGCCGGCCTGGAGCGCGACGGCGTACATCTCGTCGGCGTCGAGGCGGCGGAGCTCTTCGGCGATCAGCTCGGCGGTGGTGCGGACCTTCAGGGCGAGGGTGCGCTCGGGCTGGCCGGGCAGGGTGAGGGTGGCGAGGGGGCCGTCGGGGCGGTCGATGCGGATCTCTCCGTTCGCCGTGCCGAGCCGGACCGCGGTGACCACAGGGCCGGCGCTGACGACGCGCTCGACCGGGACGCCGAGCCGGGCGCCGAGCCAGCGGGCCAGGAGCTCGGCGCTGGGGTTGCCGGCCTCCGACTCGACGGCGGCCGAGGTCACCTCGACGCGGGCCTGGTCGAGGGCGGCGGCGAGCATGGAGCGCCACGGGGTGAGCCGGGTCCAGGCCAGGTCGGTGTCGCCGGGCGTGTAGGACA
Organism: Streptomyces sp. NPDC059524; assembly: GCF_042749255.1. NCBI lineage: Bacteria > Bacillati > Actinomycetota > Actinomycetes > Kitasatosporales > Streptomycetaceae > Streptomyces > Streptomyces sp. NPDC059524. The sequence goes on from NZ_JBHYTK010000103.1 coordinate 19,496, forward strand.
CGGCGCGCCGGTCGAGGGCGTCGAGGGCGTCCGCGTCGGCGTACAGGTCGGTGATGCGGCGGGCGGCGAGGGCGCCGAGCGGGTCCTTGGCGGGCTCGTCGGGCGCGTCGACCGGCCACCAGACGACCACCGGGGCGTCGGGCAGCAGCAGCGGCAGGACGACGGAGGCGGCGTGGTGGCTCACCTCGCCGTACAGGCGCAGGATCACGGTCTCGCCGGTGCCGGCGTCGGACCCGACCCGCACCTCGGCGTCGAGCCGGGTGCCCTGGCGGTCCCGCGGGGTGCGGGCCGTGCGCTTGATGACGACGAGGGTGCGCGAGGGGTGCTCGCGGGAGGCCTCCTCGGCGGCCTTGACCGCGTCGTAGGCGTTCTCCTCGTCGGTGACGATGACCATCGTGAGCACCATGCCCACGGCCGGGGTGCCGATGGCCCGGCGCCCCTGTACGAGCGCCTTGTTGATCTTGCTTGCCGTGGTGTCGGTCAGGTCGATCTTCATGGCCTGCGCCAGCTCCGTCCGTCTCGTGCGAGCATCTCGTCGGCTTCCACCGGGCCCCAGCTGCCGGAGGCGTACCGGGCCGGACGGCCGTGGGTGTCCCAGTGCTCCTCGACGGGGTCGAGGATCCGCCAGGACTCCTCCACCTCCTCCGTGCGCGGGAAGAGGTTGGCGTCGCCCAGCAGTACGTCCAGGATCAGCCGCTCGTACGCTTCCGGGCTGGACTCGGTGAACGACTCGCCGTAGGCGAAGTCCATCGAGACGTCCCGGATCTCCATCGAGGTGCCCGGAACCTTGGATCCGAAGCGTACGGTCATGCCCTCGTCGGGCTGGACGCGGATGACGATGGCGTTCTGGCCGAGCTCCTCGGTGGCGGTGGAGTCGAACGGGGAGTGCGGGGCGCGCTGGAAGACGACCGCGATCTCGGTGACGCGGCGGCCCAGGCGCTTGCCGGTGCGCAGGTAGAACGGGACGCCCGCCCAGCGGCGGTTGTCGATCTCCAGCTTCACGGCGGCGTAGGTGTCGGTCTTCGACTTGGGGTCGATGCCCTCTTCCTCGAGGTAGCCCTTGACCTTCTCGCCGCCCTGCCAGCCGCCCGCGTACTGGGCGCGCACGGTGGAGCGCTCCAGGTCGGCGGGGACGCGGACGGACTTGAGGACCTTGAGCTTCTCGTTGACGAGCGACTCGGCGTCGAAGGACGCGGGCTCCTCCATGGCGGTGAGGGCCATGAGCTGGAGGAGGTGGTTCTGGATGACGTCGCGGGCGGCGCCGATGCCGTCGTAGTAGCCGGCGCGGCCGCCGATGCCGATGTCCTCGGCCATCGTGATCTGCACGTGGTCGACGTAACTCCGGTTCCAGATGGGCTCGTACATCTGGTTGGCGAAGCGGAGCGCCAGGATGTTCTGGACGGTCTCCTTGCCGAGGTAGTGGTCGATGCGGAAGACCTGCTCGGGCGCGAAGACGTCGTGGACGATCGCGTTCAGCTCGCGGGCCGAGGCGATGTCGTGGCCGAACGGCTTCTCGATGACGGCGCGGCGCCAGGACCCCTCGGGGGCGTCGGCGAGGCCGTGCTTCTTGAGCTGCTGGACGACCTTGGGGAAGAACTTCGGCGGGACCGACAGGTAGAAGGCGTAGTTGCCGCTGGTGCCGCGCTTCTCGTCGAGCTCGTCGACGGCGGCGCGCAGCTGCTTGAACGCGGTGTCGTCGTCGAAGTCGCCGGGGATGAAGCGCATGCCCTCGGCGAGCTGGGCCCAGACCTCCTCACGGAAGGGGGTACGGGCGTGCTCCTTGACCGAGTCGTGGACGACCTGGGCGAAGTCCTGGTCCTCCCACTCGCGGCGGGCGAAGCCGAGGAGCGAGAAGCCCGGGGGCAGCAGACCGCGGTTGGCGAGGTCGTAGACGGCCGGCATGAGCTTCTTGCGGGAGAGGTCGCCGGTGACGCCGAAGATGACGAGCCCGGAGGGGCCCGCGACGCGCGGCAGACGGCGGTCGCGGGGGTCCCTCAGGGGGTTGAGCCAGGCGGAGGCGCTCACTTGGCCTGCGCCTCCTCGCCGGCGAGGCGGGCGGAGACGGTGCCGAGCAGGTCGGTCCAGGCGATCTCGAACTTGGCGACGCCCTCGTCCTCGAGCTGCTGGACGACCTCGTCGTAGGAGATGCCGAGGGCCTCGACGGCGGCGAGGTCGGCGCGGGCCTGCTCGTAGCCGCCGGTGACGGTGTCGCCGGTGATCTCGCCGTGGTCGGCGGTGGCGTTCAGGGTGCCCTCGGGCATGGTGTTGACGGTGCCGGGGGCGACGAGCTCGTCGACGTACAGGGTGTCCTTGTACGCGGGGTCCTTGACGCCGGTGGAGGCCCACAGGGGGCGCTGCTTGTTGGCGCCGGCGGCCTCCAGTTCGGTGGCGCGCTCGGAGGCGAAGACCTGCTCGTAGGCCTCGTAGGCGAGCCGCGCGTTGGCGAGGGCGGCCTTGCCCTTCAGCGCCTTGGCCTCGTCGGTGCCGGCCTTGTCGAGGCGCTTGTCGATCTCGGCGTCGACGCGCGAGACGAAGAAGGACGCGACGGAGTGGATCGTGGCGAGGTCGATGCCGCGGGCACGGGCCTTCTCCAGGCCGGCCAGGTAGGCGTCCATGACGGCCTTGTAGCGGTCCAGGGAGAAGATCAGCGTGACGTTGACGCTGATGCCGAGGCCGATGACCTCGGTGATGGCCGGCAGGCCCGCGAGGGTCGCCGGGATCTTGATCATGACGTTGGGGCGGTCGACGAGCCAGGCGAGCTGCTTGGCCTCGGCGACGGTGGCCTCGGTCTCGTGGGCCAGGCGCGGGTCGACCTCGATGGAGACGCGGCCGTCGCGGCCCTGGGTGGTCTCGTAGACGGGGCGCAGGATGTCGGCGGCGGCGCGGACGTCGGCCGTGGTCATCATGCGGACGGCCTCGTCGACGGTGACCTTGCGGACCGCGAGGTCGGCGAGCTGCTCCTCGTAGCCCTCGCCGGAGCCGATGGCGCCCTGGAAGATCGAGGGGTTCGTGGTGACGCCGACGACGTGGCTGTTCTCGACAAGCTCCGCGAGGTTGCCGGACTCGATGCGCTTGCGGGAGAGGTCGTCCAGCCAGATGGAGACGCCCGCGTCGGAGAGGGACTTGAGGGGGGCCACGGTGCTGCTCATGTTCTTCTTCATCTTCTTTCGAGTGCTATGACGCGTACGGGTCAACGGCGGACGGCGGCGAGAGATTCCCGGGCCTGCTCGGCCACGTTCTCGGCGGTGAAGCCGAACTCGCGGAACAGGATCCCGGCGTCGGCGGAGGCGCCGAAGTGCTCCAGGGAGACGATCCGGCCGGCGTCGCCGACATAGCGGTACCAGGTCAGACCGATGCCGGCCTCGACAGCCACACGGGCCTTCACGGACGGCGGAAGGACGGCGTCCTTGTAGGCCTGGTCCTGCTCCTCGAACCACTCGACGGACGGCATCGACACGACGCGGGTCGCGACGCCCTCGGCCTCCAGCGTCTCGCGGGCGGCGACGGCGAGCTGCACCTCGGAGCCGGTGGCGATCAGGACGACGTCCGGGGTCTCCTTCGAGGCCTCGGCGAGGACGTAACCGCCGTTGGCCGCGTCCTCGTTCAGGGCGTACGTGGGCACGCCCTGCCGGGTGAGCGCCAGGCCGTGCGGGGCCGGCTTCGCGGAGCCGCGGCGCAGGATCTCGCGCCAGGCGACGGCCGTCTCGTTGGCGTCGGCCGGGCGGACGATGTTGAGGCCAGGGATGGCGCGCAGCGAGGCGAGGTGCTCGACGGGCTGGTGGGTGGGGCCGTCCTCGCCGAGGCCGATGGAGTCGTGCGTCCACACGTACGTGACGGGGAGCTGCATCAGCGCGGACATGCGGACCGCGTTGCGCATGTAGTCGGAGAAGACCAGGAAGGTGCCGCCGTAGATGCGGGTGTTGCCGTGGAGCGCGATGCCGTTCATCTCGGCGGCCATCGAGAACTCGCGGATGCCGAAGTGGACGGTGCGGCCGTACGGGTCGGCCTCGGGCAGCGGGTTGCCCTTGGGGAGGAAGGAGCTGGTCTTGTCGATCGTGGTGTTGTTGGAGCCGGCGAGGTCGGCGGAGCCGCCCCACAGCTCGGGCAGGACCGGGCCGAGGGCCTGGAGGACCTTGCCGGAGGCGGCGCGGGTGGCGACCTTGGTGCCGGCCTCGAAGGAGGGCAGCGCGTCCTCCCAGCCCTCGGGCAGGCGGCCCGCGACGATCCGGTCGAGCAGCTTCGCGCGCTCGGGGTTGTCGGTGCGCCAGGCGCCGAGCTGCTTGTCCCAGGCGGCGTGCGCCTCGGTGCCACGGTCCAGGGCGGTGCGGGCGTGGGCGAGGACCTCGTCCTCGACGATGAAGGTCTGCTCGGGGTCGAAGCCGAGGACGCGCTTGGTGGCGGCGATCTCGTCGGCGCCGAGCGCGGAGCCGTGCGAGGCCTCGGTGTTCTGCGCGGTCGGGGCGGGCCAGGCGATGATCGTGCGCATCGCGATGATGGACGGGCGTCCGGTCTCGGCCTTGGCGGCGGCGAGGGCCTCGTACAGGGCCTTGACGTCGGTGTTGCCGTCGACGAGCGGCTCGATGCGCTGGACGTGCCAGCCGTAGGCCTCGTAGCGCTTCAGGACGTCCTCGGAGAACGCGGTCTCGGTGTCGCCCTCGATGGAGATGTGGTTGTCGTCGTAGACGAAGACGAGGTTGCCGAGCTTCTGGTGGCCGGCGAGGGAGCTGGCCTCGGCGGAGACGCCCTCCTCCAGGTCGCCGTCGGAGACGATCGCCCAGATGGTGTGGTCGAAGGGGCTGGCGCCCTCGGGGGCCTCGGGGTCGAAGAGGCCGCGCTCGTAGCGGGCGGCCATCGCCATGCCCACGGCGTTGGCGACACCCTGGCCCAGCGGGCCGGTGGTGGTCTCGACGCCGGCGGTGTGGCCGTACTCGGGGTGGCCGGGGGTCTTGGAGCCCTGGGTGCGGAAGGCCTTCAGGTCGTCGAGCTCCAGCTCGTAGCCGGCGAGGAAGAGCTGGGTGTACAGGGTGAGGCTGGTGTGGCCGGGCGAGAGGACGAAGCGGTCGCGGCCGGTCCACTCCGGGTCGGCGGGGTCGTGCCGCATGACCTTCTGGAAGAGGGTGTAGGCGGCGGGGGCGAGGCTCATGGCCGTGCCGGGGTGTCCGTTGCCGACCTTCTGCACGGCGTCGGCCGCCAGCAGACGCGCGGTGTCGACGGCTCGCTGGTCGAGCGCGGTCCACTCGAAGGGACGCTCGAAGGGGTCGAGACCGTGCGGTGTCTGCGTGCTCATCTGTGGGACTTCCTTCGCATCCGTTGTCCTGTCCACGTGCCCGAAGGCACCGCCCGGCCGGGACCAAAGTCCCAGGTCGAACCGGTACCCAACTTAAAGGTCATACTTTTGAAACGGCAGGTGCCCCCGTGCCGTTGTTCGGTGAAAATGGGACACCCACAGGCCCCGAAGCCGAGGAAGGTCGATGACGGAGCAGGACCCCGCGCAGACGAGCGCACATCTGGGAGCGACCCCGGAAGAACGAGCGCGCATCCGCACGTATCCCTTCGATCCGAGCACCAGCGTGTCCGGGGTCGGGATCCAGGTCGGCCCGATGGGGACCGAGGGTCCGTGGGCCGGCGGGGCCGATCTGTCGCGGCGTGTGCACCGCATCGACTTCCACGTCCTGCTGTTCTTCCGCGCGGGCCCGGTGCACCACATGATCGACTTCGCGGAGTACGAGGTCGGCGCGGGCGACGTGCTGTGGATCCGGCCCGGCCAGGTGCACGGCTTCTCCGCGACCGAGCCCTACGTGGGCACGGTGCTGACCATGCAGCCGGGCTTCCTGCCCCGCTCGATCGTCGAGGCGACCGGCCTGTACCGCTACGACCGGCCGCCGCTGCTGCACCCCGGCCCGGACCAACTCGCCGCGCTCGAAGCCTCGCTGGCGCAGTTGCAGCGCGAGTACCTGGACACGGAGACGCTGCCGCTGAGCCTGCACACGAACGTGCTGCGGCACACGCTGACGGCGTTCATGCTCCGGGTCGCGCACGTGTCGGCGCAGGCCGCGGCGGACGAGTGCCGGCCGCAGCCGGACACCACGTTCACCCGGTTCCGCACGGCCGTCGAGCGCGGCTTCAAGACGAACCACAGCGTGAGCGCCTACGCCGACGAACTGGGCTACTCGCGGCGGACGTTGGTGCGCGCGGTGCGGGCGGCGACCGGGCAGACCCCGAAGGCGTTCATCGACCGGCGGGTGGTCCTGGAGGCGAAGCGGCTGCTCGCGCACACGGATCTGCCGGTGGGCCGGATCGGGGTCGCGGTCGGCTTCCCCGACTCGGCGAACTTCTCGAAGTACTTCCAGCAGCACGCGGGGACGACCCCGGCGGTCTTCCGCGCCGAGCAGGTCTGAGCCGAGCGGCCCCACAGGTCTGGGGGCACGCCCGCACGGGCCGCTGGGTAGAGTCGGCGCCATGGCACGCCCCACCCCGACCACCTGCCCCTGCGGCCTCCCCGCCGCGTACGAGGACTGCTGCGGCCGCTACCACTCGGGCCGGTCCGCCGCGCCCACGGCCGAGGCGCTGATGCGGTCCCGGTACGCCGCGTTCACCCGCAAGGACGCGGCCTATCTGCTGCGCACCTGGCACCCTGACACGCGGCCGCCGGCGGTGGAGTTCGACCCGGGGCTCACCTGGGTGGGCCTGGAGGTCCTGGAGACGGCCGACGGCTCGGCGTTCCACCAGCGCGGCACCGTCACCTACCGGGCACGCTACAAGGACGACGGCCGGGCGGGCTCGCTGCACGAGCGCAGCCGGTTCGTCCGGGTCGACGGCGCCTGGGTGTACGTGGACGGCGACTTCATCGAGTAACCCGGCCCCGCCACCGGGCGCGTTCAGGGCGCGAGGATGTCCAACTCCTGGAGCGCGCCCACCGCGATCTCCCGCGTGAGCGCCTCGGCGCGCTCCGCGTCCTTCTCCCGGACCGCCTCCGCGACGCGCACGTGCAGCGTGACGGCGGCCGGGTCGGGGTCCTCGAACATGACCTGGTGGTGGGTGCGGCCCGCCAGCACCTCGGCGACCAGGTCGCCCAGGTGCGCGAACATCTCGTTGCCCGACGCGTTGAGCACGATGCGGTGGAAGTCGATGTCGTGCACGAGGTACTTCTCCAGCTGCTGGCCGCGCGAGGTCGCGACCATGCCGAGGGCGCACTCGGTGAGCGCGGCGCACTGCTCGGGTGTGGCGTGGCGGGCGGCGAGGCCCGCGGCGACCGGTTCGACCGCCGAGCGCAGCACGGTGAGCGAGCGCAGCTGGCGGGCCCGGTCGGCGCCGGCGAGGCGCCAGCGGATGACCTGCGGGTCGTAGACGTTCCACTCCGCGGCGGGCCGCACGGTGACGCCGACCCGGCGGCGCGACGCGACCAGGTGCATGGACTCCAGGACGCGCACGGCCTCCCGCATGACCGAGCGCGAGACCTCGTACCGCTGCGCCAGTTCGTCGGTGCGCAGCACGCTGCCCGCGGGGTACTCCCCCGCGGTGATGGCGGGACCGAGGCTCTCGAGTACGCGGGCGTGCAGGCCCCGGTCCTGTGTGGTCATGTCGAAAGAGTACGAGGCAGGACGTGACGCGCACGACGCGGCACCGGAACCCGGAATAAATAGTCCGACTTTTATGTCACAGACTCTTGAATTAGTCAGACCTATTGGGTTTCAGTGACGTGACACAGCGATGTCGACGAAGACAGCGATGAAGACAGCGAGGCAGCGATGAGCACCCCCCACGTCGTCGTGGTCATGGGCGTGGCAGGCACCGGCAAGACAACGATCGGTCCCCTGCTCGCCGAGCGTCTCGGCGTTCCGTACGCCGAGGGCGACGACTTCCACCCGCAGGCCAACATCGACAAGATGTCGGCCGGGACGCCCCTGGACGACGACGATCGCCGCCCCTGGCTCGAGGCCATCGGCCGGTGGGCGCACAGCCGCGCCGGACTCGGTGGCGTCGTCTCCAGCTCCGCGCTCAAGCGGAGCTACCGGGACCTGCTGCGCTCCGAGGCCCCGGACGCCGTCTTCCTGCACCTCACCGGCAGCCGTGAGCTCATCCTCGACCGGATGAGCCACCGCGAGGGCCACTTCATGCCGACGAGCCTGCTGGACTCTCAGTTCGCCACGCTCCAGCCGCTCCAGGCGGACGAGGCGGGCGTCGACGTCGACGTGTCGGGCTCCCCGGAGGAGATCACGGACCGGGCCGTCAAGGCCCTGGCCGCGCTCGACTCCGACCAGCCCTAACCCTCCCCCACCCCCCAGTAGTCGTTCCGTCCCCCTCCCCTCCTCGTACAAGGGATCAGACCGTGACCAGTCTCAGTGTCGAGACGCTGGCAGCGGACGCCGTCGAGCCGATCACGTCCGCGGGCCATGCCCAGCTCGGGATCGCCGTGCTCGTCGGGATCGCCGTCATCGTCCTGCTCATCACGAAGTTCAAGCTCCACGCTTTCCTCGCGCTGACCATCGGTTCGCTCGCGCTCGGCGCGGTCGCCGGCGCCCCGCTCGACAAGGTCATCACGAGCTTCAGCGCCGGTCTCGGTTCGACCGTCGCCGGTGTCGGTGTCCTGATCGCGCTCGGCGCGATCCTCGGCAAGCTGCTCGCCGACTCCGGCGGCGCCGACCAGATCGTGGACACGATCCTCGCCAAGGCCGGCAAGTCCGGCGGCAAGGCGATGCCGTGGGCGATGGTCCTCATCGCCTCGATCATCGGTCTGCCGCTCTTCTTCGAGGTCGGCATCGTGCTGCTGATCCCGGTCGTCCTGATGGTCGCCAAGCGCGGCAACTACTCGCTGATGCGGATCGGCATCCCGGCCCTCGCCGGTCTGTCCGTGATGCACGGCCTGATCCCGCCGCACCCCGGCCCGCTCGTCGCGATCGACGCGGTCGGCGCCAACCTCGGCATCACCCTGGCCCTCGGCGTCCTCGTCGCGATCCCGACGGTCATCATCGCCGGTCCGGTGTTCTCGAAGTTCGCCGCGAAGTGGGTGGACGTCCCCGCGCCCGAGAAGATGATCCCGGCACGCGCCTCGGACGAGCTGAAGGGCCGTCCCAGCTTCGGCGCCTCGGTCGCCACGATCCTGCTGCCCGTCGTGATGATGCTGTCGAAGGCGCTCGTCGACATCATCGTGGACAACCCCGAGCACACCGTGCAGCGCGTGTTCGACGTCGTCGGCTCGCCGCTGATCGCCCTGCTCGCGGCCGTCATCGTGGCCATGTTCACCCTGGGCCGCCCGGCGGGCTTCACCAAGGGCAAGCTGGCCTCCACGACCGAGAAGTCGCTCGCCCCGATCGCGGGCGTGCTGCTCATCGTCGGCGCGGGCGGCGGCTTCAAGCAGACCCTGATCGACTCCGGCGTCGGCCAGATGGTCCTGGACATCTCCAAGGACTGGTCGATCCCGACGCTGCTGCTCGCCTGGCTGATCGCGGTCGTGATCCGGCTCGCGACGGGTTCGGCGACGGTCGCGACCGTCTCGGCGGCCGGTCTGGTGGCCCCGCTGGCGGCCGGTATGACCGACACGCACACGGCGCTGCTGGTGCTGGCGATCGGCGCGGGCTCGCTGTTCTTCAGCCACGTCAACGACGCGGGCTTCTGGCTGGTCAAGGAGTACTTCGGGCTCAGCGTCGGGCAGACGGTGAAGACCTGGTCGGTGATGGAGACGATCATCTCGGTCGTCGCCGGTGGCCTGGTCCTGCTGTTGTCCGTACTGATCTAGCGCCACGGGCCCGGCACACGGCGGCGGCCCCCACCCGACCTCTCCGGTCG
>NZ_JBHYTK010000104.1:0-5462 GCF_042749255.1 Streptomyces sp. NPDC059524
CCGCGCCCCCCCCGCGCGCCCCCCCCCCCCCCCGGGGGGCCCCCCCCCGCCCCCCCTGTCTCAGGTGGACTCGCGGGCGATCGCCGTGGCGCCGAGGACGTCCCGTACGAGGGGTTCGGCGGCCGGGTCGCGGACCAGCCGGTCGACGAGCTCGGCGATCTCCCGGCCCGAGGGCAGGTCGACGCGGACGGTGCTCAGACGCGGCCGCAGCAGCCGCCCCAGCATCAGGTCGTCCGCCCCCATCACGGCGACGTCCCCGGGCACGTCGGCGCCCGTGTCCTGGAGGGCGCGCATCAGCAGCATCGCGTACTCGTCGTTGTACGCGAACACGGCGCCGGGCCCGCCGTCGCGCAGCTCGCGGGCGAGCCGGGCCGCGTCCTCCTCCTCGTACGAGAGCGGGAGCGGGACGGCTTCGGCGCCGGTGGCGCGGACACCTTCGAGGCGGGGCTCGGCGTAGGCGTCCAGGCCGTGCTCGCGCGGCATGACGACGCCGATCCGGTCGTGGCCGCGCGAGCGCAGGTGCTCGGCGGCGGCGCGGCCGACCGTGCGCTGGTCCATGAGCAGGGCGTGGGCGCCCTCGACGGGTTCGGGGCCGAGGGTGAGGACGGCCTTGGTGCCGGAGCGCCGGAGGACGGCGGTGCCGTCGGGTCCGATGCCGGTCGGGGCGAGGACGGCGACGGGGCGCAGTTCGGCCCAGGCGCGGGCGGCGTCCTCGCCGGTCAGGCCGACGCTGCCGTACTGGACGACGGTGTGGTCGAGGCGGCTGAGCGCCCACTGGAGTTCGTTGAGGAACGCGCTGTGGAGCGGGCCCGCGGGCATCTCCGGCGTGGGCAGCAGAACGATGCGGGTGTGGCCCGCGCGCAGGCTGCGGGCGGCGGCGTGCGGGACGTAGCCGAGTTCTCTGGCGGCCTCGCGGACGCGGTGCCGGGTGGGTTCGCTGATGCGGACGGCGCCGGTGTTGTTGAGGACGTAGCTGACGGTGGCGCGCGAGACCCCGGCCAGGCGCGCCACGTCGGCGCTGGTCGGCACGGAGGGCGCCACCGGCTCGGCGGGCTCGGCGGAGTCGCCGGACGTGAAGGACTCAGCGGACCTGGAGGAGGCGTCGGACGAGGGTGGGCGTGGGTCGGGCTGCTGGTTCGGTATCTGCACCATGACCCCCGGCATCCTTCCAGACCGCCCCTCGGCGACGGCCCCCGGGCGTGCCGTTGCGCGCCCGGACCGCTAACGTGCGTTCACCACAGGGGAATTGGAGGTGCCGTCGATGGCCACGGACACGCTGCCGGGTCTGCGGGACGCCGCACGGGCCCTCGCCGAGGGGACGACGTCCTCGCGCGCGCTGGTGGAACGGTCGCTGGAGCGGATCGAGGCCGCGCAGCCGGTGCTCAACGCGTTCCGGCTGGTGCGGGCCGAGGCCGCGCTCGCCGAGGCGGACGCGGCGGACAAGCGGCTCGCCGCCGGGGAGCGGCTGCCGCTGCTCGGGGTGCCGGTGGCCGTCAAGGACGACATGGACGTGGCCGGGGAGCCGACCGCGTTCGGCTGCGCCGGCGACTTCCCGCCGCAGGTGCGGGACGCGGAGGCGGTGCGGCGGCTGCGCGCGGCGGGCGCGGTGATCGTCGGCAAGACCAACACGTGCGAGCTGGGCCAGTGGCCGTTCACGGAGGGGTCCGCGTTCGGCGAGACCCGCAACCCGTGGGCGCCCGGGCACACGCCGGGCGGCTCGTCCGGCGGTTCGGCCGCCGCCGTCGCCGCGGGCCTGGTGCCGGCGGCGCTGGGCTCGGACGGCGCGGGCAGTGTGCGGATCCCGGCGGCCTGGACGCACCTGGTGGGCATCAAGCCGCAGCGCGGGCGGATATCGACGTGGCCGTGGGCGGAGGCGTTCCAGGGCATCACGGTGAACGGGACGCTGGCGCGCACGGTCGGTGACGCCGCGCTGCTGCTCGACGCGGCGAGCGGCGCGCACGACGGCGATCTGCACCGCCCGCCCGCCGTGGAGGCGGCCGAGGCGGCGCGCCGCGATCCGGGACGGCTGCGGATCGCGCTGTCCCTGCGGATGCCGTTCACGGCGACGCCGAAGCGGCTGGACCCGCAGGTCAGGTCGCGGGTCGTGGCGCTCGCGGAGCGGCTCGCGGCGCTCGGGCACGACGTGGAGGAGGCGGATCCGCGCTACGGGCAGATCGGTCTGGCGTTCGTGCCGCGGGCGACGGCCGGGATCGCCGAGTGGGTGGAGCGGGTGCCCGATCCCGCACTCCTGGACCCGCGGACCCGGGAGGCGGCCCGGATGGGCCGGGCGCTCGGCGGGGGGCCGCTGCGACTTGCCCGGCGCGCCGAGGCGGCCCTGCACCGGCGGGTGGGCGCGGTGTTCGACACGTACGACGTGGTGCTCGCGCCGACGACGGCGACGCCCGCGCCCCGGATCGGCGCGATGGCGGGGCTCAGCGGCTGGCGCACGGACCGGGCGATGATCGCCGCGTGTCCGTACGCGTGGCCGTGGAACGTGCTGGGCTGGCCCGGGGTGAACGTGCCCGCGGGTCTGGCCGGCGGCGGCCTCCCGGTGGGCGCGCAGCTGCTCGGGCCCGCCCACAGCGAGCCGCTGCTGATCTCGCTTGCGGCTCAACTGGAGGCGGACCGGCGCTGGTTCGAGCACCGGCCGCCCGACTGCCGCTAGGACTCCTCCAGGGTGCGCCACAGTGCGGGTTCCTCGAAGCCGAGGGCCCACAGGACCGTGTCGCGCACCCCGTACCTGTGCAGCACCGGCAGATGCTCCGCGACACCGCGCGCGTCCTGGTACCAGACGTCGTGCTCCTCGCCGTCCTTGGTGTAGGTGAAGTGCGGGGTGCGGGACTCGGGGTCCAGGGTGTACGCGGCACCGACCTCGCGGCGCAGCGCCTCGGCCTGCCGCGAGGTGACGTGCCCGGCGCGGCCGGCCCTGCCGCGCGTCCAGTCCCAGCCGTAGGCGGGCAGGCCCATCTCCAGCTTGTCCAGAGGGACTTCGGCGGTGGCGCGGGTCAGGATCTCGTCGTACCACTGTGGGGTGGAGAGGGGGCCTGGCGTGCCGCCGGCGTCGTGCAGGTTGTACGCCATGACGCGCAGCCGGTCGGCGGCCGCCCCGAGGCGCTTGTAGTCCCAGATGCGGCCGGTGGTGCGGGTCTTGGGGCTGACGGTGACGACGCACTGTTTGTCCACGGCGTGCAGGCGGGCGCAGAGACCGGTGACGAAGTCGGCGAAGCCGTCGCGTACGGCCGGGTACGTGGCCTCGGGGGTCGGCGCGATGGACTCGTAGTCGATGTCGAGCCCGTCGTAGGCGCGGCTGCGGACGACGGTGAGCAGGGTGTCGATGTGCGCGGCGCGCTGCTCCGGGCTGGTCATGACGGCGGCGAGGGCGCCGGGCGGCAGCTGCTCCATGACGGTCGGGACGACCTGGACCCCCCGGGCCCGCAGTCCGTCGATGATCGTCCGGTCACCGGCGCCCGGGAACCCGGCGACCTCGCCGGCGGAGCGGGTCTCGTACCAGAAGGGGCTGACGGTCCGCAGTTGCGCGGCGTGCGCGAGGGCCGACCGGTAGGCGTTCTCCTGGTCCCAGTACGGGAGCCAGGCGGAGACGGTACGGGTCTTCTCGGGGACCGAAGACGAGGGTGCCGGTTGCGAGGACCCCGAAGGCCGGGGAGCCGGAACCGAGGGCGGCGCCGGGTCCGACGAAGCCGTACGGGCGGCCGCCGGCGCGGGCAGAAGCGCCAGAACGGCCAGGGCGGCAAGGGCCTTTGGGACCCAGCGGGATGCCCGGCCCGCCCTGACGGTGCGTCGCGGGCGCGGAGCGGGGGTGTGTCGTCGTGCCATGGTCCGAGCGTGTCGGCCCGGGGGTGGACCCGCCGCGCGGATTGCGCCGTCCAGGCTCTAACGTGACCCGCGTGACTGCCTTCAGGGATGACCCCGCGACCGACGCCGACACCTTCGCACAGCACCCGGGACGGGGCGGTGCGACCGCCACCGTCGAGGCCGAGCCGCGCGGGATCGGGCGGGTGCGCACCGAGTACGCGCCCGCGCACGACGGCGATCCGGACCCCGGGGAGATCGTGTGGACCTGGGTGCCCTACGAGGAGAACGACGGGCGGGGCAAGGACCGGCCCGTGCTCGTCGTGGCCCGCGAGGCGGCCGGCACGCTGCTCGCGGTGCAGTTGTCGAGCAAGCGGCACGACGACGACCGCGAGTGGGTGGCGATCGGCTCGGGGCCCTGGGACCGCGAGGGGCGGCCCTCGTGGGTGGACCTGGACCGGGTGCTGCGGGTGCACGAGCGCGGGATGCGGCGCGAGGCGTGCGCGCTGGACCGCGGCCGCTTCAACCTGGTGGTGCTGCGGCTGCGGGAGCGCTACGGCTGGCGCTGACCGGCGTCCCGTACGGGCGTCAGGACCCGCTCGAACGCCGAGCGGGTCGTGGCGCCCCGGGTCCGGTCGAGGACACCGAACACGATCTCGTCGAAGGCGCCGGCGAAGCGTCCGGTGAGCAGGGCGCGGAACGCCTCGGCCACCTGCGCCGGATCGTTCTGGAACACGCCGCAGCCCCAGGCGCCGAGGACGAGTCTGCGGTAGCCGTGCGCGGCGGCGACCTCGAGGACCCGCTCGGCACGGGAGGCGAGCGCGGCGGGGATCTGTGCCACCCGATCGGGTGTGCGGGCCGCGATCACGCCCGCGTTCGGCGCGGGTGAGGTGAGGAAGCCGACCTCGTACGGCGTCTCCAGGAGGCGTCCGGTGTCGTCGCGGAAGACGGGCACCGCCGGGGCGTGGATCACCCGGTCCGTGTAGAAGACGTCCCGGTCGGCGCGGTGGTGGGCGTAGAACTCGGGGACCTCGACGAGGCAGGTGTAGAGCGCGGAGGCGCGGCAGACGGCCTCCTCCTGGGCCTGCGCGCCGTTCACGTATCCACCGCCCGGATTGCGGGCCGAGGCGAAGTTCAGGACCGCGACCGGCTCGGGGCGGGCGGCCGTCATGCGGCGGGCCGCGTCCAGGCTGCTCTCGCCGGTGACCGTGATCTCGCTCCGGCCGTCCCCGGGCAGCGCGGCGGGCACGGGCTCGGGACCGTACAGGCGGGTGCCGGCTCTGGCGCGGGCCACCGCGTCCGCGATGCGGACGACGCGTCCGGTCCCCGTCGTGTACTCCCCCGCGCCGATGATCTTCTCCGTGTCCTGCGCGATCCCGCGCAGCCGGGCGCTCATGCCCGCTCCCCCGTCGTGCTCATGAACCGATCGTGAGCGTCCGGTGGCCGCCGGTGCAACAGGTTTTCCCGTCCTGGCGGACGCGCGAGGCGCACTCTTGTGCGATCCGCCGCGACCGTCTTGGGTGGGACGGGGGGGCGCGCCCCCGCCCCCGCCCCCCCCGGGCCCGACCCGGGAGGCCCGGGCCCCCCCGGGGCCGTTGTTGTGAGGGAGACGCGGGGGGGCCGCGGGCGGGGGCGGGCGAGTGGGAGCGGCG
>NZ_JBHYTK010000104.1:5472-15750 GCF_042749255.1 Streptomyces sp. NPDC059524
TCTGTGTGGGGCGGCCGGCGCGCCTTTGGGGGGGGGGCGGGCCCCCCCCCCCCGGGCGGCGCCCGCACGGGCCCGAATCGACGGCGCGGTCCCCACCGGGGACCATGGAAGCGAACCGACCAGGAGGATCCCCGCATGACCGAGGGAGACTGTACGACGCTCGGTGACCTGGTCACCGAGACCGAGGCGGAGGCCCTGGTGCAGGGCATCTGCTTCAAGACCGGCCCGCCGCGCGCGGTGGGTGTGGAGCTGGAGTGGATCGTCCACGAGACGCACCGCCCCCGCCTCCCGTTACCGCCCGAACGGCTCGACGCGGCCTATGCCGCGCTGCGCGCCCTGCCGCTGAGCTCGGCGCTCACGGTGGAGCCCGGCGGCCAGCTGGAGCTCAGTTCGCTCCCCGCCGCCACCCTGACGGAATGCGTCTCGGCCGTACAGGCCGATCTGACCGCCGTCCGCACCGCACTCCGCGCCCACGGCCTCGTCCTGGCCGGCCACGGCACGGATCCGTGGCGCCCGCCCCGCCGGCTGCTGCGGCGCCCCCGCTACGACGCCCTGGAGGCCTCCCTGGACCGGACGGGACCGGCCGGCCGCTCCATGATGTGTTCCTCCGCGTCGGTGCAGGTGTGCCTGGACGCCGGGTACGAGGAGCCGGGTCCGCTGGGGTACGCGCGGCGCTGGGTGCTCGGCCATCTGCTGGGCGCCGTGCTCGTCGCGGCGTTCGCCAACTCCCCGATGCTGTCCGGCCGTCCGACGGGCTGGCGGTCGACGCGGCAGCTCCTGTGGGCGCGGATCGACGCGGGCCGTTCCGCGGCGCCGTCCCCGGACGGGGAGCCGCGGGAGGCATGGGCGCGGCGGGCGCTCGACGCGCCCGTGATGTGCGTGCGCAGCGCCGACGGGCCGTGGGAGGTGCCGGAGGGGCTGACGTTCCGGGACTGGGCGCGCACGGGGGAACCGCGCCGGCCGACCCGCGACGATCTCGACTACCACCTGACGACGCTGTTCCCTCCGGTGCGCCCGCGCGGCCATCTGGAACTGCGCATGATCGACGCGCAGCCGGGCGAGGACGGCTGGCTGGTGCCGCTCGCGGTGACGACGGCACTGTTCGACGATCCGCAGGCCGCGGAGACCGCGTACCGGGCGGTGAAGCCGCTGGCCGAGCGGGCCGGGGAGCGTCCCGCTCCGCACAATCCGCTGTGGCGCGACGCGGCCCGTCTGGCGCTGACCGATCCCGAACTGCGGGAGGCGGCGACGGCCTGTTTCGCGGCGGCGCTCGAGGCGCTGCCCCGGCTCGGCGCGGGCGCGGAGGTGCGGCGGGCGGTCGAGGACTTCCACCGCCGCTACGTGCTGCGCGGCCGCTGCCCGGCCGACGACGTGCTCGATCCGCTCACGCAACCGCCTGTCCAGGGGAGGACCGTCCGCTCATGACCACCGAGGAGAACCTCACCGACTTCCTCACCGATCCTGAGGCGCTGCGCGTCCGCGCGGTGGAGGCCCTGGAGGCGGCGCGCCGTCGCACCACCCTCCTGACGAGCTGTGTGGAGGATCCCGAACTGACCGCGCAGCACTCGCCGTTGATGTCGCCGCTGGTCTGGGACCTGGCACACATCGGCAACCAGGAGGAGCAGTGGCTCCTGCGGGCGGTCGCGGGCCAGGAGGCGATGCGGCCCGAGATCGATCCGCTGTACGACGCCTTCGAGCACCCGCGTTCCGAGCGGCCGAAGCTGCCGCTGCTGGCGCCGGAGGAGGCGCGCGGCTATGCGGCGGACGTGCGCGGGCGGGCGCTGGACGTGCTGGAGAAGGCGGCGTTCGACGTGGACGGCCCGGCCCGGCTCACCCGGGCGGGGTTCGCGTTCGGCATGATCGCCCAGCACGAGCAGCAGCACGACGAGACGATGCTGATCACGCACCAGCTGAGGACGGGCGCGGCGGCCCTGACGGCTCCGGATCCGGAGCCGCCCGCCGCGCCGTTCGCGGGCCCTGCCGAAGTGCTGGTGCCCGGGGGCCCGTTCACGATGGGCACGTCGGCGGAGCCCTGGGCGCTGGACAACGAGCGGCCCGCGCACACGCGCGACGTGGCCGCGTTCCACATCGACACGACACCGGTCTCGAACGCCGCGTACATGGAGTTCCTGGCCGACGGCGGCTACGAGGATCCGCGCTGGTGGGACCCGGCCGGCTGGGCGGCGGTCCGTGAACACGGCCTGCACGCGCCGCTGTTCTGGCGGCGCGAGGCGGGCGACTGGGTGCGCCGCCGGTTCGGCGTGACGGAGCTGGTGCCGCCGGACGAGCCGGTGCTGCACGTGAGCTGGTACGAGGCGGACGCCTACGCCCGCTGGGCGGGGCGGCGGCTGCCGACCGAGGAGGAGTGGGAGAAGGCGGCCCGGCACGATCCGGTGACCGGCCGCTCGCGGCGCTATCCGTGGGGCGACGCCGATCCGACGCCGGAGCGCGCCAATCTCGGCCAGCGGCATCTGCGTCCGGCTCCGGTCGGCAGCTGTCCGGAGGGTGAATCGCCGCTCGGAGTGCGGCAGTTGATCGGTGACGTGTGGGAGTGGACGTCCAGCGACTTCGCCCCGTATCCCGGGTTCGTGGCGTATCCGTACCGGGAGTACTCGGAGGTGTTCTTCGGGCCGGAGTACAAGGTGCTGCGGGGCGGTTCGTTCGCGGTGGCCGATGTGGCCTGCCGGGGCACGTTCCGCAACTGGGACTATCCGGTGCGGCGGCAGATCTTCTCCGGGTTCCGCACCGCCCGCGACGCCGGACCGGTCGCCCGGGAGGCCCGCTGATGTGCCGTCATCTGGCCTATGTGGGGCCGCCGGTGGCGCTGGGTGAGGTGCTCGACGCTCCGCCGCACAGTCTGTTCCGGCAGTCGTGGGAGCCGCGCCGGCAGCGGCACGGCACCGTCAACGCGGACGGGTTCGGCGTCGGCTGGTACGCGGAGGGCGACCCGGTGCCGGGCCGCTACCGGCGGGCCGCGCCGATCTGGGGCGACCAGTCGTACGCCGATCTGGCCCGGGTGGTCCGCTCGGGCGCGCTGCTCGCCGCGGTCCGGGACGCGACGGTGGGCGGCGCCGACGGCGAGGCGGCCGCCGCCCCGTACGCGGCCGGTCCCTGGCTGTTCAGTCACAACGGCGCGGTGCCCGGCTGGCCGCGTTCGCTGACCCCGCTCGTGCACACCCTGCCGGCGGCCGACCTGCTGTCGCTGGAGGCCCGCTGCGACGCCGCGTTCCTGTGGGCGCTGGTGCTGCAGCGGCTGCGCGCCGGTGATCCGGGGCCGCAGGCGCTCGCCGACACCGTCGTCGAGGTCGCCGAGGCGGCGCCGGGTGCCCGGCTCAACTTCCTGCTGACCGACGGCGAGACGATCGCCGCGACCGCCTGGGGCGACACCCTCTGGTACCTGGCCGAGCCCGGGAACCGCACCGTCGTCGCCTCCGAGCCCTACGACGACGATCCGCACTGGACCGAGGTGCCCGACCGCACGCTGCTCGCGGCGAACCGCACCGACGTCCTGCTGACCCCGCTCAAGGAGCCATCCGCGTGAGCCCGTTCCAGCTGACCCGCACCCTGCCCGAGCACGCCACGGAGGCCGCGCTGCGCTCCGACGTGCTGCACGGGCTGACCCGCACGCCCAAGACGTTGCCGCCGAAGTGGTTCTACGACGCGCGCGGCAGCGAGCTGTTCGACCAGATCACCGAGCTGCCCGAGTACTACCCGACGCGGGCCGAGCGGGAGATCCTGCTCGCGCGGTCCGGTGAGATCGCCGCCGCGACCGGCGCCCGCACCCTGGTCGAGCTGGGTTCCGGCTCGTCGGACAAGACGCGGCACCTCCTGGAGGAGTTCAGCGGCCTGGAGGCGTACGTGCCGGTGGACGTGAGCGAGAGCGCGCTCCGGGGCGCCGGGAGGACGCTGCTCGCCGAGCATCCCGGGCTGACCATCCACGCGCTGCTCGCGGACTTCACGGCCGGCCTCACGCTGCCGGACACGCCGGGGCCGCGCCTGGTGGCGTTCCTCGGCGGCACGATCGGGAACCTGCTGCCCGACGAGCGGGCCGCGTTCCTCGCCTCCGTACGGGACATGCTGGCGCCCGGTGACTTCTTCCTGCTGGGCACGGA
Organism: Streptomyces sp. NPDC059524; assembly: GCF_042749255.1. NCBI lineage: Bacteria > Bacillati > Actinomycetota > Actinomycetes > Kitasatosporales > Streptomycetaceae > Streptomyces > Streptomyces sp. NPDC059524. The sequence goes on from NZ_JBHYTK010000104.1 coordinate 9,585, forward strand.
CCTCGTGAAGGAGCCGTCGGTGCTGGTGGCGGCGTACGACGACGCGGCGGGTGTGACGGCCGCGTTCGACAAGAACGTGCTGTCGGTCGTGAACCGGGAGCTCGGCGCCGACTTCGATCTGGACGCGTTCGCGCACGTCGCGGTGTGGGACGCGGAGCACGAGTGGATCGAGATGCGGCTGCGGGCCGAGAGCGCGCAGTCCGTGAAGATCCCCGCGCTCGATCTGGCGGTGGACTTCGCGGCCGGCGAGGAGATGCGCACGGAGGTGTCGGCGAAGTTCCGGCGCGCCGGGGTCGAGCGGGAGCTCGGGGCCGCGGGTCTGGAGACGGTGCGCTGGTGGACCGACTCCGAGGGCCGCTTCGCCCTGTCCCTGAGCACGCCCGCCGTCTGACGGCTCAGGGGCCCCGTTCGTCGAGGCGGCGGGTGATCTCGCGGGACGCCTGCCGCGCGGCGGGGCCGGGGGCGGCGCCGCGCAGGACGTCGGACATGTACGTCTTGATGGGGTTGTCCGCCTCGACGGTCGCCCAGAGCGGGGACGCCGGGGTGGCCCGGCCATGGGCGGCGCCGACGGCCATGGCGGCGACGCCCGGCTCTCCGGCCACGGCCGGGGCGAGGGTCGTCTTGTTCGGCACGTAGTCCATGGTCCTGGCCAGGTCGGTGTTCCACTTCTCCCCGGCGAGGGCCTTGATCACTTCGAGGGCGCCCGAGCGGTCGTCGGTGTTCGCGGGGACGACGAGGTCCGAGCCGCCGGTGAACACGGCGCCCGCGCGGGCGGCGGTCTTGCCGGGGATCGGGAAGTAGCCCAGTCTGCCCTTGAGTTCCGGGTTCTTGGCGAGGATCGCCTGGGTGGCGCCGGGCACGGAGATGATCTGCGCGATGTCGCCGCCCGCGAACTCCTCGGCCTGCGGCGGGTGTTCCTCGTCGGCGTCCTTCGGGCCGTCGCCGAGGGCCTGGAGCTGCTGGTAGAAGGCCATGCCGCGCAGGGCGGCGGGACTGTCGAGGGCGCCGGTCCAGGTGCCGGCGGACTCACGGGCGAGCTCGCCGCCCTCGTCCCAGATGAACCCGGAGAGCGTGTACCAGTCCTGTCCGGCGAGGTAGATGCCCTGCTGCCCCGGGGTGTCGAGGCGGCGGGTCAGGGTGAGCCATTCGTCACGGGTCTTCGGCGGCTGCTGGATGCCGGCGCGGGCGAAGAGGTCCTTGTTGTAGATCACGACGCGGTTGGCGGCGTACCAGGGGACGCCGTACTGGCGGGCGCGGTCGACGCCGGGTTCGGCGAGGCCGGGGAGCCAGTCGTCCATGCCGAGGTCGCGGGCCGCCTCCAGGGACAGGTCGAGGAGGCCGTCGGTGTCGATGTACGTGGGCAGTTGGGTGTTGCCGACCTCGATGACGTCGGGGCCGCCGTCGCCTCCGGCCTTGAGCGCGGTGGTGACCTTCTGGCCGATGTTCGTCCACTCCTGGACGCGGATGTCGAGGCGCAGGTCGTCGTGCTCGGCCTCGAACCGGCGGGTGAAGCGGTCGACGAAGGCGTCGGACGCGCTGCCTTTCATCAGCCAGACGGTGACCGTGCGCGGTTCGGCCGTGCCGCCCGGGAGGGCCCCGCACGCCGTGAGGAGCGTGCCGGTCACGACGGCGAGGGAACTCAGGGACAACAGGGCTCGACGGGATCTCACGCGGGGTCGCTTTCTGCCTGAGGACAGGGGTGGTTCGCCCGACGTGGGGGACGAGCGCGCGGCTCGAACGGGTGTGACCGGGATTTTGGTATGGACCAATGGCCCGGTCAAGGGGTACGGAGAAGTAGCCGGACCGGTTCGCGCGCACGTACGGTGACCGGCGTCGTCTCCCCGTGGCGGACCCGGCCGCCCTGGGGCACGGTGGAAGCATGTCGAACCACACGTACCGCGTCACCGAGATCGTCGGCACCTCGCACGAAGGCGTCGACCAGGCGATCCGCAACGGCATCGCACGGGCCTCCCAGACCCTGCGCAACCTCGACTGGTTCGAGGTCACGCAGGTGCGGGGCCAGATCGTGGACGGCCGGCCGGAGCACTATCAGGTCGGCCTCAAGGTCGGGTTCCGCCTCGACGGGGAGGAGTGACCCCGGGGCCGTGCCTCAGGTGCGGCCCTCACGCTCCTGCGCGTCCTTCAGCGCCGCCGACGGGCTCGCCCAGCGGGCCCGTACGACGGTGAATCCGGCGCGCTCCGCCTCCAGGCACACCAGCTCGTCGTCGTCCACCAGCATGCGCACGGTCCGGCCGCGCGCCAGCCGGCGCAGCGTCGCGAGCTTCGTGACGCGGGCCGGCCTGCGGTCGTCGTTGCGCCGCATGTGCAGCGCGCCCTCGGGCAGCCCGTGCCGGGTGAGCCAGGCCAGCGTGTCCGCGCGGCACCGCTCGGGGCGCCCGGTGAGATAGACGACCTCGCACTCCTGCGCGCTCTCGCGGGCCAGCGCCACGCCCTCGGGGAGCGGCGGGTCGAGCGGCGCGGCCGCGAAGAACCCGGCCCAGTCCCGCGGCTTGCGCTCCAGGTACTTCTGTCGGTGCGCGGTGTCGGCGAGCGTCCCGTCGAGGTCGAACACGGCCAGGTCACGGCGTACGTCGGAGGTCACCGGGCCACTTTAGTTCGCGCGCCGGCCTCTGAGGGACGCACGGGAATCATCTCCGCGCCCGCGCGTTGAACCAGGACGTGACCACCGTGCCCGACACCGTTCGCTTCTCCGTCCTCGACCGTTCCCGCACCCGCGAGGGCTCGACCGCCGCGCAGGCGCTGCGGGACACCGTCGCGCTCGCTCAGGACCTGGAGCGGCTCGGGTACCACCGTGTCTGGGTGTCGGAGCATCACGGGGTGCCGGGCGTCGCCGGTTCCGCGCCGACCGTGCTGGCTGCCGCCGTGGCCGCCGCCACCCGCACGATCCGGGTCGGGACGGGCGGTGTGATGCTGCCCAACCATCAGCCGCTGGTGGTCGCCGAGCAGTTCGGGGTCCTCGAGTCGCTGTTTCCGGGGCGGATCGACATGGGGCTCGGCCGGTCCGTCGGGTTCACCGACGGGGTGCGCCGCGCGCTCGGGCGGTCCTTCGGACGGAGCACAGCCGACGCGGACGACTTCGCGGGGCAGCTCGACGAGCTCCTCGCGTTCTTCACCGGCACCTCCCCCACCCGGGTGCACGCCCGGCCCTCGGAAGGGCTCACCGTGCCGCCGTTCGTGCTCGCGATGGGCGAGGGGGCGTCGATCGCCGCCCGCGCGGGCCTGCCGATGGTCATCGGCGACTTCCGCAACCGGTCGAAGATGCTGCGCGGCATCGACCGCTACCGCGCGGAGTTCCGCCCCTCCCCCTGGGCGGCCGAGCCGTACGTCGTGATCTCCGGGACGGTCGCCGTCGCCGGCAGCGAGCCGGAGGCGCGGCGGCTGCTGATCCCCGAGGCCTGGTCGGCGGCGCACTCCCGCACGCACGGCACGTTCCCGCCGCTGCCGCCCGCGGAGCGGATCACCGCGCTCGACATGATGCCGAAGGAGCGCGAGCTGTACGAGTCCGGGCTGCACGGCCACATCGTCGGCACGGAGCAGCAGGTCGCGGACGAGCTGGCGGCCGTGATCAAGGAGAGCGGCGCGCAGGAGGTGCTGGTCACGACGAGCACGTACGACCGTGAGGGGCTGCTGGAGTCCTACCGCAGACTCGCCCGGGTCGCCCGCCTCGCCGCGGCCTAGGATCGTGGGGTTTGTCCCGGCCCCTCGGGACGCACCCGTCCCGCCCGCACCAGCACGTACGACCGGAGCTCCGCCCATGCCGCACGCCGCCCCGCCCGATCCCCGCCACGACGGCTTCGTCCGGGTGCGGGGCGCCCGCGAGCACAATCTGCGGGGAGTCGACGTGGACATCCCGCGCGACGTCATCGCCGTGTTCACCGGGGTGTCCGGCTCGGGCAAGTCCTCGCTGGCGTTCGGCACGGTGTACGCGGAGGCGCAGCGCCGCTACTTCGAGTCCGTCGCCCCGTACGCGCGGCGTCTGATCCACCAGGTGGGGGCGCCCCGGGTCGGTTCGATCACGGGGCTGCCGCCCGCGGTGTCGCTCCAGCAGAGCCGCTCCGCGCCGACCTCCCGGTCCTCGGTCGGCACGGTCACGACGCTGTCGAACTCGCTGCGGATGCTGTTCTCGCGGGCCGGCGACTATCCGGAGGGCGCCGAGCGGCTGGACTCCGACGCCTTCTCGTCGAACACGGCGGCGGGCGCCTGCCCGGAGTGCCACGGCCTGGGACTGATCCACCGCACGACCGAGGAACTCCTCGTCCCCGATCCGTCCCTCTCCGTCCGCGAGGGCGCGGTCGCGGCCTGGCCGGGCGCCTGGCAGGGCAAGAACCTGCGGGACATCCTCGACACGCTCGGCCACGACGTGGACCGGCCCTGGCGGGAGCTGCCGCAGGCCGACCGGGACTGGATCCTGTTCACCGACGAGCAGCCGGTGGTGACGGTGCATCCGGTGCGGGACGCGGACCGGATCCAGCGCCCGTACCAGGGCACGTACATGAGCGCCGACCGGTATGTGATGAAGACGTTCGCGGACTCCAAGAGCGCCACGCTGCGGGCGAAGGCGGAGAAGTTCCTGAAGAGCGAGCCGTGCCCGGTGTGCGGCGGGGCCCGGCTGCGCAAGGAGGCGCTCGCGGTCACGTTCGCGGGCCGCACGATCGCGGAGCTGGCCCGGATGCCGCTGTCGGAGCTGTCCGCGCTGCTCGACCTGCCGGACGGCGTGTCGGAGACGGCGCGGGTGCTGACCGAGGACCTGCGGGCCCGGATCGCCACGGTGACCGAGCTGGGGCTCGGCTATCTGGGCCTGGACCGGCCGACGCCCACCCTGTCGGCGGGCGAGCTGCAACGCCTGCGGCTGGCAACGCAGTTGAGGTCGGGGCTCTTCGGCGTGGTGTACGTGCTCGACGAGCCGTCGGCCGGACTGCACCCCGCCGACACCGAGTCCCTGCTGACGGTGCTCGACCGGCTGAAGGACGCGGGGAACTCGGTGTTCGTGGTCGAGCACCATCTCGACGTGATGCGCCGCGCGGACTGGCTGGTCGACGTCGGCCCGCTGGCGGGCGAGCACGGCGGGCAGGTGCTGCACAGCGGCCCGGTGGAGGCGCTGCGGGAGGTCGAGGGGTCGGCGACGGCCCGTTTCCTCTTCGACGACTCACCGGTGACGCCACGTCAGACCCGTACACCCACCGGCTGGTTGAAGATCGGCCCGGTGACGCGGCACAACCTCCGCGACGTCACGGCCGAACTGCCGCTCGGGGCGTTCACGGCGGTCACGGGTGTGTCCGGCTCCGGGAAGTCGACGCTGATCGGCGAGATCACCGAGGAACTGGAGGGCGTGGGGCGGCTCGTGGTCGTCGACCAGAAGCCGATCGGCCGCACCCCGCGCTCCAACCTGGCGACGTACACCGGACTGTTCGACGTCGTGCGCAAGGTGTTCGCCGCCACGGACGAGGCGAAGGCCCGCCGGTACGGTGTCGGCCGGTTCTCCTTCAACGTGGCGGGCGGGCGCTGCGAGACCTGCCAGGGCGAGGGCTTCGTCAGTGTCGAGCTGCTGTTCCTGCCGAGCACGTACGCGCCGTGCCCGGACTGCGCGGGGGCCCGCTACAACCCGCCGACCCTCGAAGTCACCTACCGGGGGCGCAACATCGCGGAGGTGCTCGACCTGACGGTGGACGCGGCGGCGGAGTTCTTCGCGGACGACGCGGCGGCGAGTGCCGTCCTGCGCAGCCTGCGGACTTTGCGGGAGGTCGGCCTCGGCTATCTGCGGCTCGGCCAGCCCGCGACCGAGCTGTCCGGCGGCGAGGCCCAGCGGATCAAGCTGGCCGGTGAGCTGCAGCGGGTGCGGCGCGGGCACACCCTGTACCTGCTGGACGAGCCGACGACGGGTCTGCATCCGGCGGACGTCGAGGTGCTGCTGCGCCAGCTGCACGGGCTCGTCGACGCGGGGAACTCGGTGGTGGTCGTCGAACACGACATGAGCGTGGTCGCCGGCGCCGACTGGGTCGTGGACCTGGGGCCCGGCGGCGGTGACGCGGGCGGGCGGATCGTCGTGGGGGTGGTCGCGGACGGGCAGTTCCGCGCGCTCGAAGTAGACCGGACGCTGAGCAACATCTCGGAGACGACGTGTCGGGGGGGCTTCTGGGGGGGCGCG
>NZ_JBHYTK010000104.1:15760-17762 GCF_042749255.1 Streptomyces sp. NPDC059524
GGCCCCCGAGGGGGGCGGCGCGGGGGCCGCGGGGGGGTGCGCCGGCGGGGGGCGTGGGGGGGGGGGGCCCCCCCCCGCGACGGTGGCGGCGGCGCCGGACAGCCGCACCGCGCCCTATCTGGCGCGGGCGCTGGGCGGCGGCTGACCGGCCGCGTCCGCGACCGCGCGCCGCAGCACGCCCTTGGCGAGTTTGCCGGTCGGGGTGCGCGGCAGCTCGGGCACGAACGCGACCTGTCGCGGCACCTTGTAGTGCGCGATGCGGTCCCGCACATAGGCGATGAGGTCGCGCCCCAACTCCGGTCCGGCGTCGGTGCCTTCGGCGGCCTGGACGAAGGCGTGGACCGCCTCCCCCATCTCCTCGTCGGGCACGCCGATGACCGCGACGTCAGCGACGGCCGGATGCAGCACGAGGCAGTCCTCGATCTCCTGCGGGTAGATGTTCACGCCACCCGAGATGATCGTGAAGGCCCTGCGGTCGGTGAGGTAGAGGTAGCCGTCCTCGTCGACGTGGCCGATGTCGCCGGTCGTGGTCCAGCTCGGGTGCTCGGGGTGCTGGGCCTCGCGGGTGCGGCCGTCGTCGCGGTGGTAGCGGAAGGGCAGTTCCTCGCGCTCGAAGTAGACCGTGCCGGTCTCCCCCGGCGGCAGCACTTTCCCGGCCTCGTCGCAGATCCGCAGCTCCCCCAGGAGCCCGCCCCGCCCCACCGAGCCGGGCCGCGCGAGCCACTCCCGGGGGCTGATGAAGGTGATGCCGTTGGCCTCGGTCGACGCGTAGTACTCGTGCAGGACGGGCCCCCACCAGTCCATCATCCGCCGCTTGACCTCGACGGGGCAGGGCGCCGCCGCGTGGATGGCGACCTTCATCGACGACACGTCGTACGCGGCGCGCTCCGCGTCGGGCAGTTTGAGCATGCGGACGAACATGGTCGGCACCCACTGGCTGTGCGTGACCCGGTGCCGTTCGATCGCTGCCAGCGACTCACGTGCGTCGAAGGTCTTCATCAGGACGACCGTGCCGCCGGTCGCGGTGACGGTGTAGCAGAACCGCAGCGGCGCCGCGTGGTAGAGCGGCGCCGGGCACAGGTAGACGGTGTCCTCGTCGAAGCCGTACATGGGCTGGAAGAGCAGCTGGTACGTGGACGGGTCGGTGCGGATGTCGCCTTCGGGCAGGTCGGGTTCGATGCCTTTGGGGCGACCCGTCGTGCCGGACGAGTAGAGCATGTCGGCGCCGCGCGGCTGCACGGCGGGCGGTTCGGGGGACGCGGCGGCCAGCGCGCGGTCGTAGCTGCCGTCGTCGAAGCCGAGCCGGTGCCGCACCTCGGGCACGAGCTCCTCGACGCGGTCGCCCATCGCGTCGAGCGCCCCGGAGACGACGAGTGCGCTCGCTCCGCAGTCGCGCACGATGTACGCGGCTTCCTCGGCGGTGAGGTGGTGGTTGACGGCGGTCAGGTAGAGGCCGGACCGCAGCGCGGCCCAGTAGACCTCCAGGACGCGCGGGTCGTTGTCGGACAGCAGGGCCACGTGGTCGCCTCTGCGCAGGCCCGCGGTGCGCAGGTGGTCGGCGAGGCGCAGCGAGTTCTCCTCGAGGCGCCCGTAGGTGAGGGTGACGGTGCCGTCGGCCGTGACGACGGCCGGCCTGGCTCGGTCGTACGCTCCCGGATACATGCGGCGACGGTACCCGCAAGGGGTGACGGTACGTCAGGGGTGTGCCGGAGGTTGTCCGTTCCCTCCGGCACACGTCCCCGGGTGTCAGCCGAGCCGGTCCAGGATGTCCGGCCAGAGGTGGTCGCGGCTGCGCCATCCCTGCCAGCGTTCGTCGCCGTAAAGGACGAGGGCCAGGGCCTCGTCGAGGGTGACCTTGTCGCGGCCGAGGATCTCGCGCACCACCACGACGGGGGGGGGCCGCCCCCCCCCCCCCCCCCCCGCCCGCCGCCCCCCCCCCCGGGCGGGGTCTGGGGGGGGGGGTGGGCCGCGCCCGCGCACCCCCGCCGGCAGACCTCGACCC
>NZ_JBHYTK010000104.1:17772-29233 GCF_042749255.1 Streptomyces sp. NPDC059524
GGCCACGCCCTCCTCGAGGGTGCCCTTGTCGCGGCCGCGGATCTCGCGCACCCCCACGCCGGCCGCCCGCGCCCCGGCCGTCCCGGCCCCGGCGAGCCGGCCCAGCGCGCGGGCGGGTTCGGTGGGGTCCGTGGCGCGGACCCGGTCCACCAGCGGGGTCAGCCAGCGCGCCCAGCGCTCGTACGGGGGCAGGTCCGCGTTCTGTTCGGCGCGGGCGATCACCGGTTCGAGGGCCGCGGCGAGCCGGGCGTAGTACGCGTCGACCGTGCCGGTGACGTGCGGGTACTCGACCTGGAAGTGCTCCCAGCCCACGTTCGCGAAGTCATAGATCTCGTTGAGCCACCAGCGTCCGCCGGGGCACAGCAGCACGTCGCCGGACAGGACGAACGCCGCCCGCAGCACGTCGAAGTCGACGGGGCCCAGTTCGGAGAGGAGCACGGCGTCGTACAGGTCCTTGCCCTGCGGATGCATGTCGCTGATCAGCCACACGATCTTCCATGCGAGGGAGAGACCGGGGGCGACGGTCAGCAGGGTGCTGGGCGGGCCGTCGCCGAGCGGGTTCAGGGTCGTGCGGATTGCGGGCTCGGCGAGCGGCTCGTCGTACACGACGTCGATCTGCACGGTGCCGCCGGCGGTGCCGGGCGCCGTCCAGGGCAGCAGGAGCCGGTGTCCCGGCACCCGGTCGTACGTCCAGATGTCCTCGGTGACCGCTCCGGCCGCGTCGATCCACACCAGGGAGCCGGGCCAGGCGGCGGCCTCCGCCTCGGCCGCGGCGGCGATCTGCGGGAACAGTCCGGCGGCCTCGGGACCCTCGAACGCCCATCCCTCGGGCGCGACGAAGTCCAGGTCGCCGGGCTCTCGGGCCTCCTCTCCGCACCAGGTCGCCATCAGCACGCTGCCGCGCAGGACGAGGCGGGCGCCGAGCGGTGTCCTCGCGACGGCGGCGAGGACGAGGTCGAGGGCGGTGCGGCGGGCCCGGAACCAGGTGTTCGCCTCACGGTCGTCGGTGAAGCGGGGGTCACCCGCGCGGTAGGCGTTCGGGTACTGGGTCAGCGCCGGGTCGAAGACCGCGGGCTGGGTGAGGCCCTCGGGGGCGGGGAGGAGTGTGCGGGGCACTGCGTGGCCCGGGCGGGTGTTGTGCTCGGTCGGGGCGGTGTGGGGGATCGGGGCGCCCGGGGTGAGGGCGCGGGTCCAGGGGTCGGGTTTCATGCGGGGCTCCTCTCCGGAGCGGGGGTGGCGTGAGAGCTCGGGTTCGGCCGCTTCGTCGCGGGCGGGCGGCCGGTGGGGGCTTGTCGCGCAGTTCCCCGCGACCCTGAAGTGCGCACTTCGTGCGCCACTTCAGGGGTGCCGTCCAGCCAGCCCGCGTCCAGGTCCAGGTGGGTGTCGTGGAGCACGTACTCGCGTTCCGTCTCCGCCACTTGGGCGTCGGGCAGCTCGGCCAGCAGGGCTTCCAGGCGGCGTTGAGCCGTTCTCGCGCCCACCGCGTGGCAGCGCTGGGTCACGAAGCGCTCCTGCATGCCATCGGGTCTGATGCGGCGGGCATTGCGGGAGAGGTGGGCGCCGTGGGTGACGACGCGGGCCGCGAGAGCGTCCAGGTCGGCCTCGGCCGGGAGCAGGAGCTTGACGTGGTGCTCGAAGTGGAGGTGGCTCGGGGCGAGTCGGGCCTCGGCGTCGGTCTGCGGGACGCCGGACGCCCACGGGCTCGTCTCCGCCTTGGTCCGCAGGACCGGGAAGCCGGCGTGCGCGAGGGCGGCCGCGGTCTCCGCCACCGTCGTGCGGAGCCAGGCGTCGGCGCGGCCGTGGCCGCGGAGGGTGACCATGGGCTGGGAGGGGTGGTGGCCGCGGGCCAGGACGATGTGGGTGAAGCCGAGTCCGTGCGCGGCGGCCCAGTCGGCGAGGCGTCCGACGGCGGACTCGTCCCCGGCGTCGACGGTGAGATGGGCCTCCAGGTCCCCCTCGTGGCGGGCCGGGCCGTGCTGCGTGATCATCCGCGCAGCGTACCGACGGGGCGGCGGCGCCGTCGCCGGGATTTCCGGGGCCCGACGCGATGACGGGACCGGGGGTTTGAGCACCACTCCCGGTCCCGCCCACCCCGCGCTGTTCGCGGGACGTTCTGTGCGTTGCTGCGAAGGTCAGCGGCCGACCTTGCGGTTGGCGCGCAGCCACTCCTTGTTCATGCTGGTGATGGAGAAGAGCGGGATGCCCTTCGGGCAGGCGGTGGCGCACTCGCCGGTGAGCGTGCAGCCGCCGAAGCCCTCGTCGTCCATCTGCGCCACCATGTCCAGGACGCGGGTCTCGCGCTCGGGGGCGCCCTGCGGCAGGACGTTGAGGTGGTTGATCTTCGCCGAGGTGAAGAGCATCGCCGCGCCGTTCGGGCAGGCGGCCACGCAGGCACCGCAGCCGATGCACTCGGCGTGCTCGAACGCGAAGTCGGCGTCGGGCTTGGGCACCGGGGTGGCGTGCGCCTCGGGGGCCGCGCCGGTCGGGGCCGTGACGTAGCCGCCGGCCTGGATGATCCGGTCGAAGGCCGAGCGGTCGACGACCAGGTCCTTGACGACCGGGAAGGCGGAGGCGCGCCACGGCTCGATGTCGATCGTGTCGCCGTCCTGGAAGGACCGCATGTGCAGCTGGCAGGTGGTGGTGCGCTCGGGGCCGTGCGCGTCGCCGTTGATGACGAGCGAGCAGGCGCCGCAGATGCCCTCGCGGCAGTCGTGGTCGAAGGCGACGGGGTCCTCGCCCTTGACGATGAGTTCCTCGTTGAGGGTGTCGAGCATCTCCAGGAACGACATGTCCTTGGAGATGCCGTCCACCTCGTACGTGGACATGGCGCCTTCGGCGTCGGCGTTCTTCTGGCGCCAGACGCGCAGGGTGAGCTTCATGCGTAGCTCCGCTGGGTGGGGTGGACGTACTCGAAGACGAGGTCTTCCTTGTGGAGCACCGGCGCCGTGCCGGTGCCGGTGAACTCCCAGGCGGCGGCGTAGGAGAACTCCTCGTCGCGGCGGGCGGCCTCACCGTCGGGCGTCTGGGACTCCTCGCGGAAGTGGCCGCCGCAGGACTCGGCGCGGTGCAGGGCGTCGAGGCACATGAGCTCGGCGAGCTCGAGGTAGTCGACGATGCGGTTGGCCTTCTCCAGCGACTGGTTGAACTCCTCGCCGGTGCCGGGCACCTTGATGCGGCGCCAGAACTCGTCGCGGATCTGCGGGATCCGGTCGAGGGCCTTGCGCAGGCCCTCCTCGGTGCGGGCCATGCCGCAGAACTCCCACATGAGTTCGCCGAGTTCGCGGTGGAAGGAGTCCGGGGTGCGGTCGCCGTCGACGGCGAGCAGCAGGTTGATGCGGTCCTCGGTCTCGGCGAGGACCTCCTGCGCCGCCGGGTGGTCGGCGTCGATCTCGTCCTCGTGCGGGTGCCGGGCCAGGTAGTCGTTGATGGTGGCCGGCAGGACGAAGTAGCCGTCGGCGAGGCCCTGCATCAGCGCGGAGGCGCCGAGCCGGTTCGCGCCGTGGTCGGAGAAGTTGGCCTCGCCGATCGCGAACAGGCCCGGGATGCTGGTCTGCAGGTCGTAGTCGACCCACAGGCCGCCCATCGTGTAGTGCACGGCCGGGTAGATGCGCATGGGCACCTGGTACGGATCCTCGTCGGTGATCCGCTGGTACATGTCGAAGAGGTTGCCGTACTTGGCCTCGACGGCCCCCCGGCCCATGCGCTCGATGGCGTCGGCGAAGTCGAGGTAGACGCCTTGGCCGCCGGGGCCCACTCCCCTGCCCTCGTCGCACACGTTCTTCGCGGCGCGGGAGGCGATGTCGCGCGGCACGAGGTTGCCGAAGGACGGGTAGATGCGCTCCAGGTAGTAGTCGCGCTCGTCCTCGGGGATCTGGTGCGCCGGGCGGGTGTCGCCCTTGGCCTTGGGCACCCAGATGCGGCCGTCGTTGCGCAGCGACTCGCTCATCAGCGTCAGCTTGGACTGGTGGTCGCCGGTGCGCGGGATGCAGGTGGGGTGGATCTGGGTGAAGCAGGGGTTGGCGAAGTGGGCACCGCGCCGGTGGGCGCGCCAGATCGCCGTGGCGTTGCTGTTCATGGCGTTCGTCGACAGGTAGAAGACGTTGCCGTAGCCGCCGGAGGCGAGCACGACGGCGTCCGCGAAGTACGTGTCGATCCTGCCGGTGACGAGGTCGCGGGCGACGATGCCGCGGGCCTTGCCGTCGACGACGATCAGGTCGAGCATCTCGGTGCGCGGGTGCAGTTCGATGTTGCCGGCGGCGACCTGCCGGCTGAGCGCCTGGTAGGCGCCGAGGAGGAGCTGCTGGCCCGTCTGGCCGCGGGCGTAGAAGGTGCGGGAGACCTGGACGCCGCCGAAGGAGCGGGTGTCGAGGAGGCCGCCGTACTCGCGGGCGAAGGGGACGCCCTGGGCGACGCACTGGTCGATGATCTCGACGGAGATCTGGGCGAGGCGCCGCACGTTCGACTCGCGGGCGCGGAAGTCGCCGCCCTTGACGGTGTCGTAGAACAGGCGGTGGATCGAGTCGCCGTCGTTGCGGTAGTTCTTCGCCGCGTTGATGCCGCCCTGCGCGGCGATGGAGTGGGCGCGGCGCGGGGAGTCCTGGAAGCAGAACTGGACGACGTGGTAGCCCTGTTCGGCGAGCGTGGCGCCGGCGCTGCCGCCGGCGAGGCCGGTCCCGACGACGATGACGGTGTGCTTGCGCCGGTTGGCGGGGTTGACCAGCTTGGCCTCGAAGCGGCGCTTGTCCCAGCGCTCCTCGACGGGCCCGGCCGGCGCCTTGGTGTCGACGACCGGCTCGCCGGTCGCGTAGTCCGCGTAGGTGCTCATGTCTTCAGCTCACCAATCCGGTCATGACGCCCACGGGCACGGCGACGAAGCCGGCGGTGAGCAGTACGGCGAGGACGTTGCCCGTGGTCTTCAGCACCCGGTCGCGGGTGCGGCTGCCGACGCCGAGGGTCTGCGCGGCGCTCCAGAACCCGTGCTGGACGTGGAAGCCGAGGGCGACCACGGCGACGATGTAGACGACGTTGCTCCACCAGGTCGAGAACGTGTCGATGATGTTCTGGTACGGGTGGAGGTGCTCGTAGCCGCCCGGGTGCACGGTGCCGGTCGTCAGGTCGAGGATGTGCCACACGATGAAGAGGCCGAGGATGATCCCGCCCCAGCGCATGGTGCGGGTGGCGTAGCTCGAACGGGCCTTCTTGTGGACGTACTTGCTGGGGCGCGCCTTGATGTCGCGGCGGCTGAGCTGGTACGCCGAGGTGGCGTGGGCGACGACGGCGGCGACGAGGACGACGCGCACGAGCCACAGGCCCCACTCGTGGTGGAGGACGGGGGCGCCCATGGTGCGCAGCCAGACCGCGTAGTGGTTGATCTCCTCGGGGCCGAAGAAGATCTTGAGGTTTCCGATCATGTGGGCGACCAGGTACAGCAGCATGACGATGCCGCTGACCGCCATCACGGTCTTCTTGCCGACGGTGCTGTCCCAGAGCGTGCGCGTCATCGACGGCCGTCGGTCCGTCCGTGTTGCCAGAGCCATGTCACTGACGGTAGGGGCCGGGGACCCGATCGGTCCAAGACATGGTGCGCCTCATTTCCATAGGCATTGCCTATCCAGGGAACTATCCTGGGGTTCATGCAGTTCCAGCAGCTCCAGTACTTCGTCGCGGTCGCCGAGACCCGGCACTTCACGCGCGCCGCCGAGCTCGTGCACGTGGCGCAGCCCTCGCTGTCCCAGCAGATCCGCGCCCTCGAGCGGGAGCTCGGCGTCGACCTGTTCCTGCGGGCGCGGGGGAACATCACGCTGACCGACGCCGGTGAGGCGCTGCTGCCGCTGGCCCGGCGCATCCTCGCCGACGCCGACACGGCGCGGCACGAGGTGCAGGAGCTGGCGCAGCTGAAGCGCGGGCGGGTGCGGCTGGGGGCGACGCCCTCGCTGTGCACGGGCCTGCTGCCGGACGTGCTGCGCGCCTTCCACGACCGCTACCCCGGCATCCAGCTGCTCATCGAGGAGTCCGGTTCGCACGACCTCGTACGGGAGCTGGCGCGCGGGGCGCTGGACCTGGCCCTGGTCGTGCTGCCGCTACCGGCGCCGGCGCCCGCGCTGACGACCGTTGAGCTGCTGCGGGAGGAGCTGGTGGTGGTGTCCTCACCGGACGCGCCGCGGCCCGGGCGGGGGCGGGCGTCGGTGCGGATCTCCGACCTGGAGGGGGAGCGGCTCGTCATGTTCCGGCACGGGTACGACCTGCGGGAGCTCACCGTCGCGGCGTGCCGGGCGGAGGGGTTCGAGCCGGATTTCGCGGTGGAAGGGGGCGAGATGGACGCGGTGCTGGGGTTCGTCCGGGCGGGACTGGGGGTCGCGGTCGTGCCGCGGATGGTCGCGGCTCGGGCCGGGGCGGATCTTCGGGTCACGCCCCTGGCGCGGCCGGGGTTGCACCGGACCATCGCGCTCGCGCACCGGTCCGATGTGGCGCCGCCACGGGCTGCGCGGGAGCTTCAGCGCCTTCTGTTCGCGCGGGACACGTGAGAGCTCGGGGCGCCTTGTCTCGTCTCGGGCCGCGGGCCGGTGGGGCTTCTCGCGCAGTTCCCCGCGCCCCTGGAAGGCTGCGGCTTCCCCAGATCAAAGGCGCCGGACGCCTCTGATCGGGGAGATGCGGCGCTAAGCGCCATGCATCTCAGGGGCGCGGGGCTGTGTCCATCAGCGGCTCCGCCGCGGGGCGCGACCAGCCCCCACCGGGGCCGCGGACGAATTCCGGCGAACCGACAGAGTCAGCTCGTGGCATCCGCCAGGGCCAGGTCGTGGAGACGGTCCGGCGGGCCGGGGCGCGCGTAGTACCAGCCCTGAGCCGTGTCACAGCCCAGCTCGCGGAGCTGCTCCGCCTGCGCCCCCGTCTCGACACCCTCCACCGTGACCGCGAGGTCCAGGCTGTGGGCCAGCGAGACGATGCCCTCCACGATCTTCAGGTCGACCGGATCGGCCGGGAACTGCTGCATGCCCTGCGTGAAGGAACGGTCCAGCTTGAGCACGTTGACCGGAAGCCGCCGCAGGTTCGCCAGGTTCGAGTACCCCGTGCCGAAGTCGTCCAGGGCTATGTCGACCCCCATCTCGGAGAGCCGGCGCAGCGGCTTGAGGAGGTCGTCGTCCGCGCCGATGAGCGCGGACTCGGTGACCTCCAGGCACAGCGCGCCCGGTTCGAGACCGGCCCGTTCCAGGATGTCGACGGTGTCGGAGACGAGCCCGGGGTGGGTGAGCTGCATCGGCGACAGGTTCACGTTGATGCGCAGGGGCCCCGCCTCCGCGTGCCGCTCCTGCCAGGCGCGGGCCTGCCGTACGGACTCCTCCAGGACCCAGCGGCCGAGCGGCACGATGAGCCCGGTGTGCTCGGCGAGCGGGATGAACCGGTCGGGCCCGAGCACCCCGTGCTGCGGGTGCAGCCACCGCACCAGCGCCTCGGCGCCGCGCACGCTGCCGTCGCCGAGGTGCACGAGCGGCTGGTACTCGATGAAGAACTCGCCGCGGTCCAGCGCGGCCGGCAGCGCGGTGGTGAGCCCGTGCCGGGTGATGGCGCGCGCGTCGGCCTCCGGGTCGGCGAGCTCGAAGCGGTTGCCGCCCGCGGACTTGGCCCGGTACATGGTGATGTCGGCGCTGCGCAGCACCTCGGCGGGGCTGCGCTCGGCGGCCGGGCCCTCGACGATGCCGATGGAGCCGCGCACGGAGAGTTCGCGGCCGTCGATGCGGATCGGGGTGGCGAGGGCGTGCATGATGCGGCCCGCGAGATCGTCGACCTCGGTCTGGGTGTCGGGTCCCGTGGTGAGGGCGACGAACTCGTCGCCGCCGAGCCGGGCGACCATCTCGCCGGGCGCGGTGGCGCAGGCCTGGAGCCGGTCGGCGACCTCGACCAGGAGGCGGTCGCCGACGGCGTGGCCGAGGCTGTCGTTGACGGTCTTGAAGCCGTCGAGGTCCAGGTAGCACAGGCCGAAGCGGGCTCCCTCGCCCGCGCCGAGCACCTTCTCCAGGCGTTCGAAGAAGAGGGTGCGGTTGGGCAGGCCGGTGAGCGCGTCGTGGGTGGCCTCGTAGCGCAGGCGCAGATTGAGCAGCCGACGCTCGGTGGTGTCCTCCATCAGCGCGAGCTGGTACTGGGGGACGCCGTCGGCGTCGCGCAGCAGCGACACCGTCAGATTGGTCCACAGGGCGGTGCCGTCGGGCCGCTGGAAGGCCTTCTCGACGCGGTAGTGCTCGCGCTCGCCGCGTACCAGCTCGTGGTAGAGGTGCCAGACCTGCGGGGCGTCCTCGGGGTGGGTCCACTCGGTGGTGTTCCGCCCGCGCAGCACGCTCTCGCTGCCGCCGAACATCCGCACCAGTGCGTCGTTGACCTCGAGGACGGTGCCGTCGAGGGAGGCGATGCCGATGCCGATGGCGGCGCCGTGGAACACCGCGCGGAACCGGGCCTCGCTCGCGTGCAACGCTTCGGCGACCGCGCTGCGGGCGTCGAGCGCGGCCCGCGAGATGGCCTCCTGCTCGACGCGGGTGCGCTCGCGCAGCGCGGCCGCGAAGCCTGCGGCCACCTCGTGCTGGATCCGGGAGCAGCGGGCGCGCAGGTCGTCCTCGCGGCCCGGGGTGTCGGCCTCCTCGCCGCAGTAGAGGACCAGGTAGGCCTCGACCACGTCCAGGGTGCGGCTGAGCGCGTCCGGGTCGGTGCAGTGGGCCTCGACGAGGCCCGCGCCGACGGCCCTGGCGCGCGCGGCGTCCAGGGTGTGTGCGGCGAGCGCCTCGCGCAGGATGTGCGCGAGCGGCGCGAGTTCGTCCTCGAACTCGGGCCGCGTCAGCGAGGTCGCCGTCACCGGGTAGATGGCCCGGCTCCAGATGGTGGCGAACCTGCGCAGTCTGTCCTCCGGTCCGCCCGGCTCTTCACTCACGCCTTGCGCCCCACTCCCACATAGCCCGCGAAGGTGTACGGGTCCTCGTCCTCCGGCGCCGTCTCGGGCCGCCACACCGGCATCGGCACGATGCCGGGCTCCACGACCTCGAACCCGTCGAAGAAGCGGCCGATCTCCGCGGGCGTGCGCATGATCAGCGGGTTGCGCACGGTGTCCCGGTAGA
Source organism: Streptomyces sp. NPDC059524 (assembly GCF_042749255.1). Classification (NCBI taxonomy): domain Bacteria; kingdom Bacillati; phylum Actinomycetota; class Actinomycetes; order Kitasatosporales; family Streptomycetaceae; genus Streptomyces; species Streptomyces sp. NPDC059524. The sequence continues at coordinate 26,871 of NZ_JBHYTK010000104.1, forward strand.
CGCCGACGGTGCCGCCCGCCTGCTCCTGCGAGATGGGCATTCCCTGGTAGGAGGCGTGCGTGACGACGAGCATGCTGCCTGGGGCCAGTGCCTCGGCGAGTTCGGTGACCGCGCCGTACGGGTCGTCGGCGTCCTCGATGAAGTGGAGGACGGCGACGAGCAGCAGGGCGACGGGCCGGTCGAGGTCGAGCAGTCCGCGCACCTCGGCACTGGCGAGGATGTCGCGGGGCTTGCGCAGGTCGGCGGAGAGGACGGCGGTGTCCGCGTTGCCCTCCAGGACCGCGCGGCTGTGCGCGACGGCGACCGGGTCGTGGTCGACGTAGACCACGCGGGCGCCGGGGCTCGCCTTCTGCGCCACCTCGTGGACGTTGCCGAACGTGGGGATGCCGGAGCCGATGTCGAGGAACTGGGTGATGCCCTCGTCGACGGCGTGGCGCACGGCCCGCCGCATGAACGCCCGGTTCGCCTGCATGATCTTCGGCAGGCCCGGCATGAACTCCATGGCCTTGCGCGCGGCTTCCCGGTCCACCTCGAAGTTGTGCGAACCGCCCAGGTAGTAGTCGTATATCCGGGAGACGCTGGGCACCGAGATGTCGATGCCCTGCGGGGCCCAGGCAGGACGCTCCATCAATCTCTCCAAGGCGTAGGCGAGCCGGTGTTCGAGCTGAGGCTACTGATCAGGTGCCAAAGGAGCGAGTCAAAACGGAAATTGACCGTCCGTTCTCGGTCACTGCCTGCGGCACGTGCCAATTGCACAGAGCCCGAAATCACCCCGAAACCATCGCTTTCCCAACCCAAAAGGAACCGGCCCGTTCCCCGCACATGACCTTCACTGGCCATGGAGGAACGGACCGGCGTTTCGTCAAATCCCCGCCGACTCTACTGTGCCTCGCTCGCGGAGCGCACGGACCCCGCCCCCAAGGTCACTTCGGGGCGCCGACGGGCTTTCCGTCCGGGGCCGCCGCGTACCAAGTGCCGCCCACGCCCTGGCCGTTGGTGTCGCCCGGCTTCTTGTCGCCGGAAAACGTGTAGACCGGCCAGCAGTTCAGGGTCTGCTGCTTCGTACCGTCGGGTCGGGTGAAGGTCATGTATCCCTTGAGCGGAATGCCCTTGGTGTCGTTCTTGGCGACCGGCGCGACGGCGGGCCACTTCTCGGCGCAGGCGCCCACGCAGTTCGACTTGATGGGCCAGGCGGAGTCCTTGAGGAAGCGGTAGACGGTCCTGCCCTCCCGGTCGACGACGATCTCTCCGAGCTTCGGGTCCTTGCGGGTGGAAAGGCCCTTGAGGTCCGCCGGGCGGGCGGCCGCCGCGGGGCTCGCCTTCTTGCCGTCGGGCGCCGCCGCGTACCAGACGCCGCCCACGCCCTGCCCCTTGGCGTCACCGGGCTTGGTGTCCTTGGCGTAGCGGTACATGGGCCAGCCGTCGAGGGTGAGCTGCTTGGTGCCGTCGGCGGCGGTGACCTCGCCGAGCAGGGAGGGGTCGACGCCGGGCGCCGCCTTCGCGCCGTCGGCAGGCACGGCCGGCCAGGCCTTGAGGCACGCGTCGTCGCAGTTCGACTGCGGTGGCTGCGCGGTGTCCTTGTCGAAGCGGTACAGGGTGAACCCGGCGCTGTCGGTGACGACGCCGCCGAGTTTCTTGCTGTCCCAGACGGCGAGCTGTCCCGCGGACTCGGTCTTGGCGGCCGTGTCCCCCGACGAGCCGTAACCGTCGGAGCCGTAGCCGTCCGCGCCCGATCCGTAACCGCCCTGCGCGGGCGCCGCGTCGCCCACGTTCTGGCTCGTACCGGTCACGTCGCCCCGGTCCTGACCGCATGCCGTCGTCAGGGCCAGCAGGGCCGCGGCCGTCGCCACGAACGAGGCGCTGCGCCAGGAGGTCTTCATCGTCAACTCCCGCTGATCTTCTGGGTGTTGCCCGGAACCGGTCGGGTCCGCGCATGACCGTGGATACGGACGCGGACGCGGGGTGTGTTCAACACGGCGCGAGATTTCTGACTCCTACGGGGGACGGCACGCCCGGCAAACCTCGCGCGCCCCCGCGCCCCACGATCGGAGTAATCGCAACCCGCCCGGGCGTGTCCGCGCCGGACGCTGCCGAGGATCACCGTCGTGCATCGATCGAAGCGGGCCGGATCGGCCCTGGTCACCCGCGTCCTGGCGGTGGTCGTGACGGCCTGGCTGTGCGGCGCGCCCGCGAGCGCGGCGGCGCTCGTCCCGGCCGACGCCTGCGCGTGGGCCTCCGTGGACGGGGGCGCCGAGGGCGGCGCCGTCGCGGTCGCGGGCGCCGGGGCGCAGTGCAGCCCGGCCCCCCCCCCGCCCCCCCCCCCCCCCCCGCCCCCGCCCCCCCCCCCACCCCCCCCCCCCCCC